>JALSHX010000267.1 GCA_026982025.1 Aquificaceae bacterium
GAATCTCTCTCTGAGGTCCTTAAGTTCCACCCCAAGCTCGTGCCTCATTACCACTCGGGCGGAGGATGAGATTACTGAATGCACATCATAATTTACCGAGAGCATCTCAAGGGCTCTGTATCCGTAAATGGAACCGCTGGCTCCCGTTATCAGGACTGCTATTCTATCCTTCATAAAAGGCTCCTCAGGTGGGGTCCGAGAGCGGTGAAGAATACTTCAATTACCTCTTCTTTTTCAGGAAGTTTTACTATGAGTCTCCCCCTGTCGTCCTTAAAAATTTTTACGAGAGAGGGGTTTTCGCCGGGCAAGTAAGTGAATAATATTGAACTCACAAGAGCTGTTGCTCCTGTTAACTCCTGCGCATTACGGGGCTCATTAGAAGATATAAAAATGTCCCAGTGTTCGGAATGCCGAGAACCGAGCTCCTCCATAAGCTCCCTTACCCTCATCCCGAGGCGGTCCTCTCTGAAGGAAAGGTTGAACTTGGTGCCTTTTAAATCACTCATCCAGTCGGACTTGCCCCCTCCCTTTTCAATGATCTTTACCTCTTCAATTACCATGTTTGAGTCAACTCCCTTGCACATGTCAAAGATGTTGAGGAGGGCGGAGCTCACCGCAGAGAGGGCTTCCATCTCGTAGCCTGTCTTTGCAACCCCCCTTACCTCGGAAAAAACCTCAACCGAATCCCTGTTTATCTTGAGGTCTATTGTGAGGAAGTCAAAGGATATTCTGTGGCAAAAGGGCAGTACTTCATCGGTTTTCTTTGCTCCGTAGAGTCCGGCGATTTTGGTTGCCGGAACGAGATCCCCTTTTGGAAGTTTTTGTTCCTTGATGAGCTTAACGGTTTCGGGGCTTAATCTGATTCTCCCGTAGGCCTTGGCGTACCTGAGGGTAATTGGCTTAAAGCTGATGTCCGCAGTTTTCATTTTCAATCCCGATTATCCGATCTTCTGAGAATTGACTCTAAGATCTGGGGTGCTTCTGATGTGATCCTGCTGTTGGGAACGACCAGATCAGCCCCCATTTTCCTCGCGTATTCCTGAAGTCGGGTGTTTTTGTGTCCGCAGAAGGCAATTACGGGAAGGTTTCTTTTGACTTCTTTGATTTCTTCCAACATCTCCTTTGAGCCGAAACCTTCAAGGTTGATGATAACGGCAATCACTCCCGCTTCACCGATGAGATCCGAAACTTTCTGATGGCTGTTTGAGGTCAGCACCTCATAACCCGATGACCTCAGTAAACCTGCGATTTTGGACGAGGTTATCATGTTTGAGTCGCAGAGTATTACCTTCATAGCATTGAAATCTAATTAACTTCTTTGAGCATGCCAAGTATTCTCTCTGCCTTAATGAGTTCCTCCTCAAGTTCCCTCTGGATCTTCCTTTCCTTTTCTACAACCTCGGGGGGTGCTTTCCTGACAAACTCTTCACTGGACAATTTTCGGCGGGTTCTTTCAAGTTCTGAAAGGATTTTTTCCTTGCGCTTATCGTAGGTTTTGGTCAATCGGTCAATGTCAACTTCACCTTCAACGGAGAGGAAGACCTCCGTTTCACCCGCAAAGGTGCTGAGTGTCCCCGAGGGCTTCTCTTCAGTTTTCTCAAACTCATCAAGCCTTGCAAGGTTGAGTATGTGATTTTTGAACTCTTGAATCAGCTCCTCATCCGCGGGAGAACTGCACCTGTAGTAAGCTTTAAGCTTTTTTGAGGGCTCAATTTGAAGGTCCGACCTGATGGATCTGATGGAGCTTATTAATGTCTTTAACTTTTCAACCTTGTCCCTGTCTTCTGCGAATTCCTCGTCTTCACGGGGTTCTGGGAATTGGGCAAGGGAAATACTATCGCCGTCGGTTGAGGGAAGCATCTGCCAAATTTCTTCTGTGATGAAGGGCATAAAGGGGTGAAGAATTCTTAAAGCCTTTTCAAGCACATAGTTAAGGGTGTAAAGGGCTGTGATCTTTTCCGGTATCGGTTCCTCCTCTCCCTCGGCGGGTTCTCTGTAAACCCTCTCCTTGGATAGTTCAATGTACCAGTCGCAGAAATCGGACCAGAAGAACTCGTAAATGCTCATCGCAGCTTTTGAGAAGTCGTAGTTTTCAAGGTGCTCGCTCACCTTCCGTGCGGTTTCGTTTAGCCTGGTGATGATCCATCGGTCTTCAGCACTGAGGGGTGCCATAAGGGGTAGATCTGCGGCGAGGTTTTCCGGAGTGTTAATTAGCACATATCTCGCCGCGTTCCATATTTTGTTTGCAAAGTGCTTAAAGCCTTCAAAACGCTTCTCTGACAGCTTTATGTCCCTTCCCTGAACCGTAAGGGCGGTCAGGGTGAACCTCAGGGCATCCGCACCGTATTTTTCAATGATTTCAAGGGGATCTATAACATTGCCCTTGGTCTTGGACATTTTCTGTCCCTTTTCGTCCCTGACGAGGGCATGAACATAGACATCGTCAAAGGGTATATCGCCCATTAAGTATGTGCCCATCATTATCATCCTCGCAACCCAGAAGAAGATAATGTCAAAGCCCGTGACGAGGAGATCGGTCGGATACAGGGTTTTCAGGTCAGAGGTTTCTTCTGGCCAGCCGAAGACTCCGAAGGGCCAGAGGGCGGAGGAAAACCAGGTGTCAAGAACATCCTCCTCCTGCTTCAGGTTTTCGGATGAGCAGTTCCTGCACCTGAGTATCATTCGCCACTTTTTGGTCCTTGGGTTGAAGCTATAAACATTCTTCGTTGAGACCCCCGGTGTCAGCATAGCCATAGGATTCAAGTCCTGAGTGAATAGCAGTCTCAGTGAGCTTTCATCTATGTCCGTTGAGTGGTATCGGTGGTAAACAAATCTCTTGTAAAAATCAAGGACCGACATGTTGCGGTGAACGAACTGGGGGGAGTTCAGTGCGGAAGCAACCTCCTCGGGTGTGAACTCTTCGGAGATCTTCCCGTCCGCTATCAGGTTAAAGATCAGTTTGTCATGGACCCTGTCAAAGTCATCGTCGGTAAAAACATTCTGGTGTCCGCAGTCAAGGCAGTGCCATATTGGTATCCTGTGACCCCACCAGATCTGCCTTGAAATGCACCAGTCCTTAAGATCCTTCATCCAGTCAAGGTAGAATTTCTTCCACCTTTCGGGTATGAACACAATCTTTGACTCTTTTTCAATATTTAGCTCCTCTTTTTCTACCCTTACCTTTATTGACTTCTGCACAGGTTCAAGCCTTGTACGACCCGCCTCCAGCTCCTTTAAGTAGCTCCACTTTTCGTTTTCAAAGCTGTAAAGGTTAAGCCTTTCCCCCTCCTGTGCGAGCAGAAACCTGCCCTCCTCCTTACCCGATGGCACGCCCATCCTAATAATGGTTAGCTCTCCCTTAAGGGCGATGATAAATTCGGGCTGACCGTTTTCATTTGAGAACCGGTAAAAAAGATCCTTTGCTCTTTGCGAGTTTTCTTTTCTCCCTTCGGGATAGTAAATGTAGGCGAGTTCACCTTCCCTGGTGCCCGCCAGGAACTCAATGTCTCCTTCAAGCTGAAAAACCGCCTTCGTTTCTCCTGACACTCCGTCAACAACCTGAAGTGAAATTGTGAGACCGCCGACCTCCGCGTACTGCAGGTAAATCTCCTTAACTTCGCTCCTTTTCTCACCCTTTTCAACGACTTTTACTGACCTTTCCCTTATTGCAGGGTCGGAGACCTTTAGGAACCACTGGGTTGAGACCATAGGCTCAATGACCGTTTTACACCTGTAGCACCTTCCAACCGAGTGTTTGTGGTCCTTCTCCTTTTCAATAAAGCCTTGTTCCCTCAATATATCTACAATACCCTTCCTCGCATCGTAGCGTTCCAGACCGCTGAACTCACCCGCGTTTTCGTTCATATATCCGCGTTCATCCATTACCCTGACGAAGGGAAGGTTGTGGTCCCTGCCGATCTGGTAGTCGTTGGGGTCGTGGCAGGGCGTAACCTTAACAGCCCCCGTCCCGAAGTCCATCTTGACCCTCGGATCCGCAATTATGGGAATTTCAGGCTTTACTTCGTTCCCCTCAAGGTCCTTCCTCAGCCAGTCCACGAGCGGAAGTCTTACCTTTTTGCCTATTAGGTTTTTGTACCTTTCATCCTCGGGGTTGACCGCAACCGCGGTGTCACCGAGCATGGTCTCCGGTCTGGTAGTTGCAACTGTAATATGTCCGGAACCATCTTCAAGAGGATACTTTATGTACCAGAGCTTTCCTTCTTCCTCCTCGTGTTCAACCTCAAGGTCCGACAGAGCCGTTTGATCCTTGGGACACCAGTTTACGATGTAAGTGCCCTTATATATAAGTCCTTTCTCGTAGAGAACTCTAAAGGCTTTTCTTACCGCTCTTGAAAAACCCTCATCAAGGGTGAACCTTTCCCTTTCCCAGTCAACGGAAACTCCCAGTTTTTCAAGCTGAGTTCTGATTGCCTCCCTCGTCTTGGGAACCCACTCCCAGACTTTTTTAAGGAATTCCTCCCTTCCCATCTCAATCCTGCTTTTTCCCTCCTTGGTGAGCTCCCTTTCTACCACATACTGGGTGGCGATTCCCGCATGGTCAAAGCCGGGCACCCAGACCACATCCCTTCCCTTCATTCTCATCCACCTTGCCACAACATCCTGAAGGGTTGAGTTAAGGGCGTGTCCAATGTGAAGGGATCCCGTGACATTGGGAGGAGGTATCACTATGGAAAACTTTCTGCGCGGATCGGGTCTATTTAAATGATAGATTGACCTTTCAATCCAGTACTTTGACCACTTTTGCTCAATTCTTTTATGATCGTATTGCCCGGGGTCTTTCATGGAAAGATCATTATAAACTTACTATGGGCTCATACAGATGAGCTCTGTCCCTGAAGGTCTTACTGCTCATCAGGATGAGGTCAAAACCTATGGATAGATTCCTTGCCAGGATAAGGCGAATTTCACTTTGGGTGTCCGGGTCCGAAGCACCTTTAAATACGACAATAATGTCAGCGTCACAGAGACCGTGGTAATCTCCTCTTACCAGGGATCCGAAGAGATATATGCCTTTAACGGATGGAAATCGTGACTTAATATCCTCTGCGGATTTCTTGAGCTCGGTCATCACCTTATCCCTGTTCAGAAATATACCTTTCACAAAACCCTCTGATATTATTTGCCGAGCGGATTGCCCTTTTTGCATCCTCAATAGTATAGTAATCCGAAGGTTTACCGCTTGCAAATACGTTTGGGTACCTCGTGGGAATGAAGTACTTATCCAGCTCAGCAGAGTAAGGGATCAGATGGTCAGCCTCTATGCGGGCTTTATCGGAAATGATTTTCAACATGGGGACCAGGGAATGACCCCACAGATCAATGCAGAGGTACAGACCAAGGGCTTTTAGAAATTTTTCCGATGACTGCCGGGCGGTAAAGCATGCCCACTCGTAGTATCCGTGCTGAATGTCAAGCTTTGCCCTTTCAAGGTCCCTTTCTCCCTGTTCATACCAGTCTTTCCACCTGTTCACGATATATATTATCCTCTATGAAGATAACGGTTATCTCTCTGGGTTGTTCAAAGAACCTCGTTGATAGCGAAATACTTACAGCAAAGCTGAAGGATGCGGGAGCGGAACTCACCACCAACATGGAAGATGCGGAGTACGTAATCGTAAATACATGTGGATTCATTGAAGATGCCAAGAGGGAAAGCATAGACAGAGTTCTTGAGATTTCGGAGAAGGGAAAGAGGGTTATACTGGTGGGTTGTCTTGCTCAGAGGTACGGGGATGAGCTAAGGGCGGGTTTGCCGGAAGTTGAAGCAGTTTTCGGAACCGAAAGCTGGGACAGGGTGCTGGAGCATCTGAACCTCAAATGCCGGGAGGAAGGTTTTCAGAGGATTGTATCCACGGGACGGGCATTTGCATATTTGAAGATCGCTGAAGGTTGCAACCGGAAGTGCTCCTTCTGCGCCATACCTCTTATTAGGGGGAAGCACAGGTCTAGGAGGATGGAGGACATTCTTGATGAAGCGAGATTTCTTGCGGATGCGGGAGTAAAGGAGATAAATATTGTTTCTCAGGACACGACATTTTACGGAAGAGACCTCTACGGCAGGAACAGGCTAATTGACCTTTTAAGGGAGCTTGAGAAGATAGAAGGAATAAGATGGATAAGGCTACTTTACCTTTATCCGACGGAGGTAACGGAAGATCTCATCAAATTTGTAGCAGATTCGGAGAAGGTCCTTCCCTACTTTGACATCCCCGTTCAGCACATCTCAGACGGCGTTCTGAAGTCAATGAGAAGGGGCTACGGAAGGAATCTTGTAATGAGAATGATTGAAACGATTTACCGGGTTATCGGGGAACCCGTCCTTAGAACCACCCTGATAGTCGGCTATCCAGCTGAGAGCAGAAGAGATTTTATTGAGCTCCTTGAGTTTATAAAAGAGGGGCACTTCCACTGGGTTGGGGTTTTTGAGTACTCTCATGAGGAGGGAACCCACGCCTTTGGACTCGGGGATCCCGTCGCGTCTGAGGAGAAGGAGGAAAGAAGGATCAGCATTCTTGAGGAGCAGAGAAGAATCACCATTATGAGGAATAAATCCCTTATCGGGAAGGAGTTGGTTGCACTTATTGATGGTTATTCGGAAGAATTTTCTTTTGTTCCAGTGGGAAGGTCCTTCCATCATGCCCCGGAGGTGGACGGAAAAATTTTTCTTGAGACCGATTCTTTATCAGTTAAGCCCGGTGATATGGTAAATATTATAATTACTCGTTCTCATGAATACGATCTCGTCGGAAAGATAAATCACCTTTATTGAGACATAAAATTCATAAATATTCTAATATTAATCGCTATAAATCAAATATAAGAATTTGCATTTGAATAAACTGTTCCTTTTGTCTCAAAATCCATTAGTCAGGAAACCATCAGAGGAGGTAGGCCTATGAGTAAAAAATTACTGATTGGGGCTGTACTGAGCACTACTGCATTAACATTTGCAACTAACGGTGTAAACCTGATAGGTTTTAGTCCTGCATCACGGGCAATGGGAGGTTTGAGTGTCGGAACTCCCGTGAATCCCGTTGAATCCATCATCAGAAACCCAGCCAGCATGGGAAACTTTGAAGGAAAGTTTTTCACCGAGTTCGGAGGAACCCTATTCCTTCCGTCGGTAAAGAGCAGGGCTGATGTTCCGGGTGGACCATCGGAAACCAGTAAGGCGGACAGATTCCTTATTCCCGAGTTCGGAATAGTGCATAACATTACCGAATCTCTGACATTCGGACTCGGAGCCTTCGGAGTTTCCGGTCTGGGAGTGGATTACAGGGAGCCTCCCAATTCCTCTACTCCTTTTGCTGGTATGTCCTACTTCCAGCTCATGAAGCTGGTACCGGCAATTTCCTATAGGGTGAACGAGATGATATCCATCGGTGCGGGACTGCACACTTCAATCGGACTCCTTGACCTCGGTAAGGGAAGTTCCCAGAGCCTCGGATTCGGAGTTCAGGTAGGTGCGTTTCTCAACATGGGTGATTTCATATTCGGAGGTATTTCCTATCAGTCTCCGGTGGCAATGACCTACAAGAGAGTTTTTGACAGCGACAGCGACGGCAACAACGAGGACCTAAAACTAACTCAGCCCCAGGAGGCTGCATTGGGTATCGGTGCATCTCCCCTTGACGGTCTAACGGTTGGCCTTGACCTTAGGTGGATAAACTGGAAGGGAGCTCAGGGTTATAAGGACTTCAAGTGGAACGACCAGATCGTTTTTGCGGTGGGTCTTGAGTACATGCCCACCGAGTCAATCTCTCTGAGGCTCGGATACAATCAGGGAGACTCTCCCATTAAGTCCGTAAGCGGGGCGTGTACCAATCCTTCAACCTGCCCCAACAAAATCCCGGACCTCAATGCTACCTTCCCCGACTACAGTGTATATGCGATGAACCTCATATACTTTCCTGCAATTGCAAAACAGCACATAACGGTAGGTGTGGGTTTCAAGCCGTCCGAGAGGGTAGGTATTGACCTTTCCTATGTCAGAGCTCTTGACAGCGAAGTAAAGTTAACTCCCGACTCAATTTCACCAACAACCGCACCCCTTGCAACTAAGATGTCCCAGAACTCCCTTTCCTTCGCGGTCAACTGGAAGTTCTGAAATCTATAAGCGGCGCCCCGTGTGGTTGCCGCTTCCTTTTTTATTGACTGATGAGCTTCTCAGCGGTTTTGAGAAGGTCCCTCCCGGAAGCCCTCAGCTCCCTCTTTAACCTTCTTCTTTCCTTCTTGCCGGCGTGAAAGGAAAGGAGTTCAACTGTTTTCTTTCCCTTAGCCTCTTTGAGAAGGTCCTCCATCACTTTTTTCATGGAACCC
>JALSHX010000268.1 GCA_026982025.1 Aquificaceae bacterium
CCAGAACTTGCCCTCACAGTCTCTTGGAAACTCGGAGACACCTATGCTTACCGTCTTCTTTATAACTCCGCCGGAAAACTCAATGACCTTGTGCTCAACGTTCCTCCTTATTTTTTCGGCAACCTTCTTTGCCTGACCCTCCTTTACATCCACCAGAAGGACGAGGATCTCCTCACCGCCGAACCGCACCACATAATCCGCCTCCCGGACGGAGTTTCTGATGACATTGGCGATCTCCCTTAGAACCCTGTCTCCCACATCGTGGCCGTACTTGTCGTTTATCTGCTTGAAGAAGTCAATATCAACCATTAAAACTCCCAGAAGGGAGTTTCTTCTTCTAACCTGAGCAGCAAGTTTATCACCTATCTCCTCAAGAAACCTTCTGTTATAGAGACCCGTTAACTGGTCAATGTATGACTGCTGTTGCAGAAGCTCCATGAGGCTTTTGGATTCCAGAACGGGCGAGGCTTCCTGAAGGTATCCCTTGATGTAGGGAATTATCATCCTCACGAACATGTCCATCTCCGATTCGTAAACTATCTGAATCACATTCCCCACCTTTCCGCCCACATTTACCGGAATGCAGTAGTACTGTATTCCTTTGGAAGCACAAAGCTCGTTAAAGGCAAACCTCGGACAAATACAGGGAAACTCCGAGGAATCAACATCTTCTCCCGTCCTTTTTGCCCTGCACTCGTTGGCGTTCTCAAGGATTATGTCCGCGCACCACATATCCTCACCGTGCACGGTGACCTTTCTCATGCTGTTCCTTCTTTCATCCACCTCGTATATGGAAAACTTGTCAATGCTCATGTAATCCGAAAGTATGGTCTCTATCCTTTCGTATATCTCATCCTTCCTGACATCCTGCTCAATGGTTCTCTTGAAGTTGGAAATCTTTACGAGCTCCTCAACGATCTTTTCCGTATCTTTGAGTGCGTTCTCCGTTTCAAGGACGTTGTATCCTATGAGCTGTGATACCTTCTCCCTGACGCTTGAGAGAGTATTGTCAAGGGTTTCGCCAACATTGTTCAGAACATCCGCAAGCTCCCCCGCCTCATCGTGAATTGATGACTCAACCCTCTCCTTAAAGTCTCCCTCCTTGAACCTGTTGAGTACGGTCTTCATGTTTGTGAAGAGCCTTCTGTAAGGCTCAAAGTGTCTAACGGTGATAAAGAAAAGTAAAGCAAAGAGTCCCCCCGCAAAGAGACCGTAAATACCGAGCATGACAAAGCCTTCGTTTCTTTTTTTGGTAAGGTCAATGGAAAGGCTGATTGCCCCCAGAACCTCTCCCTCTTTTGCCCTGTGGCACTGCATACAGTTGATTCTTCCCGAAGATGATGCTTTATAGGGAATTACGAGCTCGTAAACAACTTTGTCCTTGCTTTCAAGAATCCTATCTCTTATTACACCGAGTTCAAGGACCTCCCTCTCAATCTCCTTTATCGGCTGTTCAATACCCTTTCCCCTTCCGAACTGTTCATTTACGGACCTGCCCCTTATAACCCTGAGGGTCTCAATACCGTGAGTCCTTCTGATCTGATCAAGGAATATATCCCTCTTGTCAATTACTCCCATGACCATATAGGATGTCAAAGAACTCTTCACTATTTCCGCAATTGCCATTGCGTTTTCCTTGGAGCTGTCAATGGTGCTCTTTCTGAAAAAGAGAGCAACTATGGCAAGGGTGATAACGAGGAAAAGGAGAAGGATAACACTGCTCTTGAGAATAAGTCTGCCCCGCATACCCCTGAGCATACCTATTCTTTATTTCGGATTTTTTAAGGGTTTATTAACCTTTGGCTGAACCGAGATCCTTCAGTAACGACTTTCTGAATTCTTCCTTAAATTTGTGTGAGTAAATTGCTATCCTTGCTTCATCGCCCTCTATCCTGACCCACACCTTCCTGTGAACCGTGTAGAAGGCGAGAATCATTCCCAGTACCAGCAGTGCAGACCCGAACCAGATTATGTTTGTCCCCGGATGGAAGGAAACCTGAAAGCCGGAGTAAAACTGAGGGACAAAGCCGTCCATGAAGAAAACATAGGGAAAGTCCTCAAGGTTCTCTCCGAGCTCGGAATAAACGAAAGCGGTAAGCTGAGGGTCAAAGACGACGGGAACATTGTAATCTTTCCTGTCTTTAAGAACTTTCAGGACCACCGCAGGTGCAAGCTCTCCGTCAAATCCCGCATCCGGATTAAAGATGTTCAGCATCACCCTGTCAACGGAGATCAGCATGTCTCTGAACTCCGTGACCTCACCGCTCCTGACCCTGATTCGTCCCACTATGGCTTTCTCCGGGTCCTTGCCTGCAAGGTCTTTATCAACAACCACAAGACCCATGTCCTTAACCCCTCCCGTCAGCCCGTATGAAGCCTGAAAGATCCTGTAGCTCCTGAAAATAAAAGGTTCGTTAACCTCAACGGGTCCCTCAGCCACCTTCTTACCGCTGTTGATAATTTCTATCCGGCTCCTGTAAGAGGCTACCGCCTGACCGAACTCTTCCTTTACCTTCTTGCCCTTTTCCCTTGCCTCTTCCTCATAGGTAATTATCCTGAACTCCTTAAGATGGACCGCAAAGGGAAGCTTAACGGGCCTGTCCTGAGGACCAACGAGCATAACATCTTCTGTTGAGCCCTCAGGAACGGGAAGAAACCCTCTGATGCCTATCAGGAGGTCAATGAGCGCACCGAGCATTATTATGAGCAGGGAAATGTGAACCACATACACACCGAGCCTTGAGTACCTTCCCTTCTCCGCAAAGAGATAAACTTTACCTCCTTCCTCTTCCTTGAAAACTTTAAAACCTCGCTTTGCGAGGTAGGTGATTATTTCATCGGGAGAATTCACCCTAACGGAAACTGGCTTGAGGTTCTTCTCCGTTCTCTCGTCAAGCTTGAGGATTCTCTCCGAGCCGAAAGTTTGCTTCCAGATCCTTGGAAGTCTCTTTATGGAGCAAACGATCAGGTTAACCGCAAGAAGCACTATCAGGCTTATGTAGTACCACGAGTGGAAAACGTCGGTAAGCCAGAGTTTCCAGAACCACACGGCTTTTGTTGGTCCGAAGCGGTCAAGGTAGGTTTCAAAGGGCTGGAGCTGTTGAATGTATGTTGAGCCGAGCATTGAGAAGATACCCAGAAGGAGCATGATAAAAATGGCAAGCTTAAGGGAGGAGAAAAAGTCATAAAAAAATCCCCAGATATTTCCGTGCTTGCGGTAGTCCTTTACAAGGTCTTTTATTCCTTTAATCAAAATAGCAGTCAGGCTTGATAGAAGGTTCAATCCCGTGAGGGTTAACAGGATCCAGTAGATGATGCCGGGTTCGTCTGCATGAAATAGTCCGTAGATTACAACACCAGAAAAAAGTATCAGGGAAACGACGAAGTAGCCGAAGGAGTTTAGCAAAGCAGTCATAATAACTTCAGGATATTTTATACCTTTCCCTGTAAAAGTCCACGACCTTTCTCCTGATTTCAGACATAAGGTCCTTTGAGATTATCTCCACAGGCTCGAAAACTCTATCAGCCCTGAAAACGTCGGGCATCTGGACATAGTATCCGCCGTGCCTGTTTTTCATTAGCTTGACGGACCTTATAATCAGAAGGTCGCCTATACGAACATCTGCGTAGCCTACAAGCCCACCTCTTCTTCCCGGAAGCTCAAAGGGATAGAACTTCAGAACCTCTACCTCAATCATCCAAGTTTTAGGATAATACTTACGATGATATTCTTCAAAAGGTCCGAAACAGAAAAGAGAGCAAAAAAAGGTGATAAGAGCGCAATCCTTGAGCTAATCAGAAAAGGGAAAAAGGACCTTGCGAGGAAGCTCCTTGAAAACTACGAGGAAAACGAGGATCTGAGAAAGGTTCTCTTTGACCTTTACTATGAGGAGGATAATTACCTTCAGGCTTACAGACTTCTTGAAAAGTACGGGGGAGAGCTCGGAACAGCAAGGAAGCGGGCTGAAGTTTACGAGAGGGTCGGAAACCACGCTCTTGCCCTTGAGGAATACCTGAAGGTCGGAGACTGGGAAAGTATTAGCAAAGCGGGAAACATTTGCAGGCTTACCGGTAACTACCAAAAAGCCCTTGAGCTTCTCCGGAGAGCCCTTTCAATAGCACCTCCGTCAGCAAGGCAACCGATTGAGGAGAAAATAGAAGAGGTCAGGGAACGTCTGGGTCTTGAGGAAAAGAAGAAGGAGTCCCTCCTTGAAAAGTTCAGGAAGGGATTGACCAAGACGAGAGAAGCGGTTGAGCTGGGAGTTCTTTTCAAAGGGAGAAAAGTTGATGAAGAGCTTTTTGACGAACTTGAAGAGGTCCTGGTCAGGGCTGATGTTGGAGTTAAAACATCCCTCTCTATAGTTGAGGACCTTAAGAAAACCGCAGTAAGGAAAAACATCAGGGTTTCGGACGACCTCAAAGAAGAAACAAAGAGGATTCTGAAGGGAATCCTTAAGGGTTCTGAGGGCAAGCTCAACCTTCAAGGGAAACCTTCGGTTCTTCTAGTCCTTGGAGTAAACGGATCGGGAAAAACGACAACGATAGGCAAAATAGCAAAACGGCTTACAGATCAGGGCAAAAAGGTTCTCCTTGTAGCGGGCGATACTTTCAGAGCAGCTGCCGTTGAACAGCTTGAAGCCTGGAGCTCAAGGGCAGGAACCTCCATCGTAAAAAAGGAGGAAGGATCTGACCCGGCTTCAGTCGTTTACGAGGGAATCAGCAGAGCTGTTGAGGAAGGTTACGACACAGTTATAGTTGATACAGCAGGAAGGCTACACACCAAAGAACCTCTCATTAATGAACTGCGAAAGATAAAAAAAGTGGTTCAAAAGCTTCTTCCCCAGCAGCCCTCGGAGGTGCTTCTGGTCCTTGACTCAACGATAGGACAAAATTCCATTCAGCAGGCAAAAATTTTTAAGGAGGCTCTTGACATCACCGGAATTGCCATCACAAAGCTGGACGGCAGTGCCAAGGGCGGGTCCCTGATAGCCATCTGGAAGGAACTGCGAATACCTATCAAGCTCGTCGGCGTGGGTGAGGGAATTTACGACCTTGAGGACTTCAAAGCGGAGGAATACGTGGAAGCTCTCGTTGAGTGAAAACATCAAGGAGGTGAGAGGCAATGCCCGGAGATCCCTTCTCATACTTTTTTAATCTGATCTGGTTCCTCTTTATATTCTTCGTGGTCCTGAACCCCTGGCTCAAGAAGATGGGACTCCAGAGGGCAAGGGAATCTGCCATAAAGGCAATAGAGGACAAGAGAAATTCCCGCGTTATTACCATGATACACAGGCAGGAGGCAATGGGATTTCTCGGGATTCCCATATTCAGGTTCATAAACATTGAGGATTCAGAAAGGGTGCTTAGAGCAATAAGGATGACTCCCGACAACATGCCCATTGACCTGATAATCCACACACCGGGAGGTCTCGCTCTCGCCGCAACGCAAATCGCCAATGCCCTTGCAAGACACAGGGCACCGGTGAGAGTGATTATTCCTCACTACGCTATGTCAGGGGGGACACTTATTGCCCTTTCTGCGGATGAGATAATCATGGATGAGAACGCAGTTCTGGGTCCCGTTGATCCCCAGATCGGGCATATGCCCGCAGCTTCTATTCTGAAGGTGCTTGAGCAAAAAGATGTGAAGGATGTGGATGATCAGACACTGATCCTTGCGGACGTTTCAAAGAAGGCGATAAATCAAATGAAAGAGTACCTACTGTGGCTTCTTACAACTAAAGGAATGGATAGGGACCAGGCTCAGACAATCGCCGAAGAACTTGCAGTTGGAAAGTTCACTCACGACTATCCCTTAACCGTGAATTACCTCAGAAGCCTTGGTTTAAAAGTAAACACAGACGTTCCCCAGGAAGTTTACGACCTAATGGACCTCTACGACCAGCCCGTGGGAACACAACCTCCTTCAGTTCAGTACATACCCGTACCTTACAGACATCCTCGGGGTGCAGATCATGGGCATGTTAAGAAGTAGATAGAGCAAAGGCACTCCTGTAATTTAGGTAAAGCATAAGGATTGAACCAACGAGTCCAGCAAAGACGAGGGCGTAGAGTATTACTATCTGAAGAAAAATTGCGTGCATGGGATCTGCTCCTGCCATAAGCATTCCGACCGCAACTCCCGGGATGTGAACGAGTCCCGCCGCTTTCATAAAGTTGATCTTCGGAATCAGGGAAGTTCTGAGGCTGTCCCTGAAAGCTTCGTCCATGGCTCCCCTAAGCGTCTCTCCGAGTGCCACCTTTGCTTCAATTTCCTCATACCTTCCCCTCACCTCTCCAAGAAACCTGTCAAAGGCAAGGGATATTGAGTTGAGGGTATTACCGACTATGAGACCTCCGAATGGGATGAGCTGATGGGCAGAAGGCTTGAGAATTCCCGCCAGAAGAAGGAGAATAATTGATAGAAAGGCGGTCACTGTGATTGAAACAAAGGAGGTTAAAAGAACCGTCCTCAGTCTAATCCTCTCGTAGGCAATAAATGAAGAAACCACACTCATAAAAAGAATGACGAGGAAAATTCCGCTCAGGCTCTCTATCCTCAACAGGTACCTGAGAAGATAACCCAGAGCGATCAGTTGGATAACGGTCCTTACCGATGAGAAAAATATTTCCCTTCCGTTTCCGAGATTTTGAAACCTCGCAAGGATGAGGGAAAGGATTATCAAAAGATACGAAAGGATATAAACCTTGTCTTCCATGGACTTATTATTTTCCAACATTTCAAGGTTATAATTAAGGTCTGTGTTATGGGATGCTGGCAGGGGATCATACACCACTACCGGGAATTTCTCCCCGTCAACGAAAAAACACCCGTCATCACCCTTCTTGAGGGAAATACCCCACTTATTGAGGCAGGCAACCTTGCAAAAGCCATCGGCTTCGGAGGAAAGTTGTTCCTCAAGTACGAGGGGTTGAATCCAACGGGCTCCTTTAAGGACAGGGGAATGACCGTTGCCATCTCAAAGGCGGTTGAATCGGGTAAGAAGGCTGTTATCTGCGCCTCAACAGGAAACACCTCCGCTTCAGCGGCAGCATATGCCGCAAGGGCGGGACTCAAAGCTTATGTCCTCCTTCCCAAGGGAGCAGTAGCAATCGGGAAGCTCTCACAGGCGATGATATACGGTGCAAGAGTCCTTGCCATTAAGGGAACCTTTGACGATGCCCTTCACATTGTAAGAAAAATAGGAGAGCTGTTCCCCGTAGAGATAGTAAACTCCGTTAATCCATTCAGGCTTGAGGGTCAAAAAACGGCTGCCTTTGAGATTTGCGACGCCCTTGAATCCGCCCCCGATTACCACTTTATTCCAGTGGGCAATGCGGGAAACATAACAGCATACTGGAAGGGGTACAGGGAGTACAAAAAGGCGGGAAAGATAGAAAACCTACCGAGAATGATGGGCTGGCAGGCGGAGGGAGCGGCTCCAATAGTGAAGGGTTATCCAATAAAAAAACCCAAAACTATCGCAACCGCCATAAGAATAGGAAATCCATACAGCTGGAAAAACGCCCTCAAGGCGGCTGAAGAATCGGGAGGAAAAATTGACATGGTCACAGACCATGAAATTCTTGAAGCGTACAGGCTAATTGCCTCAAAGGAGGGAATCTTTTGTGAACCGGCATCCGCTGCAAGCGTTGCAGGACTCATAAAGCTCGTTAGAGAAGGTTACCTAAAAGGAGATGAAAAGGTGGTCTGTACACTCACGGGGAACGGGCTAAAGGATCCCGACACCGCCATAAAGGTTTGTGAGGAGCCTTCGGAAGTTCCTCCCGAATTTGAAAGTGTTTTACAAGAGCTGGGTTTCTGATGCAGTGGATTGTCAGAGAAATTATAGAGTGCGGAAGGAGGCTCTTTGAAGAGGACCTCGTAAGCGCAAGGGCTGGGAATATTAGTTACTCCTACGGAGAAGAACTTTACATTACCCGAAGTGGAGCATCCCTCTCGTGCCTCACGCCCCAGGACATAATCAGGGTCAACCTGCAACGTTTAGACACCCTTGATGAGAGAGCCTCTTCAGAATTGATTGTTCACAGAAAAGTAATCCGAGAGACCGCCCTACGGGCGGTGGTTCACGCCCATCCCGTCAGTGCCGTGGTCCTTTCCTATGAGACTGACCTCATAAAACCCGTTGATTCGGAGGGCTACCTTATTCTGGGAGAGGTGCCCGTGGTAAGTCCCTCAAAAGTCACGGCAAGCTCTGAGCTTGCAAGTTCCGTATCCTCAGCCCTTATGGAGTCAAAAGTAGTTGTCGTGAGAGGGCACGGAGCCTTCTCCGCCGGGAACTCGCCCCTTGAG
>JALSHX010000269.1 GCA_026982025.1 Aquificaceae bacterium
ACCCGGCACCTTTTCGTCCCTCGTTGAACTTACATCCCCTATGAGACCGCCTATAACAACGAGCTGACCATCCATAACCTTAATGACGGTCCCCGTTTCCTTAATGTTCAATACGGGAGCCTCAGCAAGAACCCTTCCGTTTTCCATAAGCCTCTTTGTTCCCTCAAGCCTCGTCGCAACGGGCACGATGTTCATCACAATCTCACCCGTCTCATCAATATAGGGGGTAACGCCAAGAAGCACTCCCTCAAGGACATTCGTCCTCAAAATGTTTTCCTGAATCTGAGAAGTGGGTGTGGTGCCCGGAAAGAGTGTAATAGCCTGCCTTTCAAAGAAGGGAGTTATCTGACCCGTGGCAATGAGAGCTGTCTGACCGTTTGAAACGAGTATTCTTGGGTTTGAAAGGGTATAGACCTTGCCGTAGGAGGCAAGGGCGTTAACCAGCATCGTAAAATCTCCCGAGACCACATTGAGACTTGCCACACCTCCCGATGTTAAGGAAAGGGTTTGAGAAAGGGTTATGGTTCCTCCCGCACCGAAAACATCCCTGAAGAAGGCTGACCAGTCAATTCCGAATTGAAACTCATCGGACAGAGATAGCTCAACTATTTTTGCCTCAATGAGAACCTGCCTGCCGATCTCCGCCCTGAGTCTTCTGACAAGTGCCTCCACCTTCTCAACATTTCTCCTCCTGTCGGTAACCACAAGCGTCCCTGCAAAACGGTTAAGGACATATTTCCCTTTATCCGAAAGTATGGTCTTTAGGTTATCCTCAAGCTGTTTAAAAAAGTCTGTCGCTCCCTGAGGGGTCTGGTAATCAAGGGTAAAGTTGCCCCTAAGACCGGATGTTCCTATTCCCGCTGCGCCCGTTGTTGCAACGGTTCCTCCTCCGAAGGCTCCTCCGCTAATGGTTCCCGCACTAATGGCTCCGCCCAGAACATCGCCCCCGAGGGAGCTGTTGTAATTGGTAACAGTGCTGATGTAAGGGAGTTTAAAAGTCCTGGTCATTATCTCCCTGACGTAAAGCACATTTCCCCTTATCTGATAGTAAAGACCTGTCATGTCCATAAGTATGTCAAGGGCTTGCCTTAAGGGAACCCTGTTGAAGGTCGCCGTAATCTTCTGATTTACATCCACCTCAGGTGAAATTATCAGGTTCAAGCCCGCACCGTCAGCCATTGCGTAAAGGACCTTGGTCAACGGAGCGTCAACAGCAGACATGGTAAAGGTTCTTCCCTCAAGGGGGTCTATTTCCTCGTATGTGGGTGCCATAACAGGAGGGGGAACATTAATAAAAGCCCGCATCCTATTTGCCCCTGCAATCCGGTCCTTCTGCTTTTTGAACTTCTCCACAACCTCTTTTTCCTCTTTCTCTAATCGCTTCTGTGAGGATTTTTCACCCTTAGATGCACAACCACTCAAGAGAGATGAAATCAAAAGCACAAAGATAAAAAGCCTTATTCCATGATTTTTAGCCATCTTTCACCCCACTTACCTGTAAGCAAAACCCCATCTTTCCTAATTTTAATGATCTTTTCATTTTCCGACACCGGGTCTCCTTCTTTTAAAAGCCTGCCGTTTATTATGGCGTAGTTTCTCACGGTGCCCACAAAGGTAAAGGTAACCCTGTATTCTGGGGGTTTTTCCTCCTTCTTAGGTTTCTGAACATTCTCCTCCTTTTTGATTTCAACCACCCGCTTCGCGGGTATATGAATGTATGAAATATACTCAAAAGCCTCCGGTTTCAGCATCCCCTCCATTATTTGAAAATCGGGAATTTGAGAAAATTCTTTACTTTTTGACGAAATAACAAGCATTTTTAAAGACTCAATTAAAATGCTTGATGCAAAGTAGCCTCCCGCAACCGCAACGGGGACAGGGGCAACCATCCAGAGCATCCACTTTCTAAGCTTCATTCCGAATGCTCCGAAAAGGGCATGAAAAATGTCAGGTCAAGAGTTGCTTCGGGACCTTCTTCTTCCGAGACTAAAATAAATGAATTGATTTTCACGATGGGTGCTTTCATGTACGAAAATCTCTCAAAGACCCTCCTCAAATGGGCGGAGGACGAAGGCTTAAAGGTCAATTGAACATCCATTGTCCAGAAACCATTTTCGCTCCGCAGGTCCCCGCTGACTTCAAGCTGGAAATCCTTCCTAAGACCGTCAACCTCCGTTAGGAGAACCTCAAGAGCCCTCTTCCTATCGTAAAGCTTTATGCCCTCCTTTTCAATCAGCGTTTTAAAAGCTTCAAGGCGATTTTTCCTTTCCTTTACCTGAAAGCTGAGCCTCTGGAGTTTTTCCCTCTGCACATCAATGTCAGCAGTTATCTTTGAAATCCTCACCAGAGAAAAGACCAGCGAGAAAAACAGGAAGAGAACCGCAGTGTATATAACTAAAACACCCCTCATATCGGCTTCTCCAGAACAACAGTCATTTTCAGATTGAACTTTTTAAGGTCCTTCACCACATTACCCACATTGACTTTTATCCCCCTCTTTTCAATTGAGGAAAGCTTTGCTTTAAGCTCCTCAGCAAATACATTCATGTCAACGATGTTTTTAAAGTAGCGGTCAATCTCAATGGCAAGCTTAATCCTGCCCCCCTGCTCGGCAAGAGCGTACTTCGTGGCTTTAACGCTTTTAATAAGCTCGGCGGATTCGGGAAGAATGTTCAGAGGATTCCCCTTTCTGACCGCATATAATTTATTTAAGTAATTGTAATAATACGAGTACTCACCGCCCGCTACCACAGGGTCTTTTATGAGGCGCACAAGCTCCCTGTTTACCTGATCCTTCAGGCTCCTTATCTCGCGGGTTTCTCCCAATACGGAAAAGATCTTCAACAGGAGGAGGATCAGAAGGGCAACGCTAAAAAATCCCGCAACGATGGAAACCCTTGAAGACATTACCACGAACCTTCTCCTCTCTTTTACCTCAAGGGGACTGAAGTCGTGGGCTTCACTTAAAAAAAGGGTTCCAAGAGCGGGAAGGTAATAATGGAAGGTATGGACCGATAGGTTTTTTACTTGAGGAGGGGGAAGGGGAGAGGCTATTCCTTTGGATGTTAATTCAAGAAGATTTTTTACGAAAACCTCTTCGTCCTTTGCCTTTCCGCTTACGAGGATTAGATCCACCTTTATGCCCTGCCTCTGAGCAACATAAACGTAAGTCATATTGGTGTTTTCAAGGAGAAAGTCAGAGTAGTTTCCCGTCTCTGAGACATAGGAAGGAACCGCAAGGCTTCTGCTGTAGAGTATGTTTTCTCCTTCGCTGACCGTCATTATTAGCTTTTCCAGATCCATGTAAATGTGAAAGATTACCTTATCCGGGTCAACGAACCGTGAAATCCCGGAAGGAGAAAACTGAGATACGGTGAATATGCTCACCTTCTCCCTGCCCAAACTGTTCACGAACTCATCCCCGGAATACACCTCCGACGGCACCGCAAAAACCCTGTAAACTTTCTGTTCCTCGCCCGATTCGTCCCCGATCTCCTCGTAGCAGATCATGTACTCGGTTGTAGCTCCGGTGATCTGGGTGATTTTCTTTTTTAAAAGAGCCTCAAGGGTCTCGGGGTCATCTACGGGCGGAGATTCAACCTTTTCCGAAATTAAATCGGGGTAAAACAAAGAGAGAAAAGGCTCGCAATTTTTTAGAACTTCAGGGTTAGGTTTTTCATCAACTGCCTTTTCAAAGACAAAGCCTCCCCTGATCCGCCTGAGGAAGACAGCCCTACCTCCCTGAAGGGAATAAGAGACGCAGGCTACCTTCCCCATCCCTACTCAAGGATTATAACTTGAAAATTTCAAAGGGCTATCCGATAATACTTTTGAGTATGCAAGGAGGTGAGAAGATGAGACAACAAAGGGGTTTCACCCTCATTGAACTTGCAATTGTCCTGGTGATTATAGGAATTATTCTTGGCATGGTTTTAAAAGGCCAGGACTTGATACAGAATGCGCGGATGAAAAAATTTGTCAGTAAAACAAGGCATTGGGAAACTTACATGTGGATTTACTTTGATAGAAAAGGAAAGTTCGCAGGCGATGATGATAAGAACGGTATTATCGCAGATGAAACCACATCCACATCAGATGTAAAAACGGACCTCCAGAATGCAAATTTCTCTAATCCGCCGGATGAAAATGGGAATAACACTATTACACTTGGTTCCAACACTTTCTATGTATTTTTCGGCAATGACGGAGGTGTTGGCACTAATCCCGTTAAAAACATAATGGTCATATGCGTTAGCAACGATTGCACAGGAACTTTCAGTGATGAACAGATTGAATTTGCTTCAACCCTTGATGTTTCATTGGACGGAACGGCTGATGGAACTGCGGGAAATGTGATATGTACGAATACGCAGCCAGACTCGGCAGTTCTTGCTTCGTGGGAAGCAACATACAGCGCAAACGACCCGACGCCCGCCGCCTGTTCTAGCGGAAATACAAGAGCGATAGTCTATTACTTTGATGCTAAGAGATAATAAAAAGCCCGCTGAGGCGGGCTTCACCCTTATTGAACTCGCAATAGTCCTGATAATAATCGGGATACTTATAGGTTTCATTCTGAAGGGGCAGGAGCTGATCAGGAATTCGCAGATCAAAAGGGCTTACCAGACATACCTTGAGCTGACCGCCACACTGTACTCTTACTACGACAGGTACGGTAAGCTTCCCGGAGATGACGACAATGTTGCCCAGAGGTGGGGTGTTGACACCCTTCGCAACGGCGACGGAGACGGCAGAATAGAAACGGCGAGTCCCGGTGCCCTTGACTTTGCGTGCACGGACACGACGAACACGGAAGAGTGCAAGGTCTGGGAGCACCTGCGCCTCGGAGAGTTTATAGCAGGTCTGGGGAGGGAAAATCCCACCCACACCTTCGGCGGACCCATCGGGGTGGGTTACATAACATTTCAGGGTCTTACATTTCACTGGATAGGCTTCCAGAGCGTTCCTTCCGACATAGCAAGGGACATAGACCTCAAGTACGACGACGGTCTATACAACAGCGGATGGATCAGGGCGGATTCAGATTACACTACCCTTACTGGATCAAAGACCCTTTACTTCAAATTTAAGTGATGGCTCGCAAGAGGCTCGGTGAGCTCCTTGAGGAACTCGGGTATCTCTCATCAGATCAGCTTGAGGTAGCCCTTGAAGTTCAGAAACTCAACGGACAGAGCCTCGGAGATGTCCTTATAGAGCTTTCCTTTGTCTCTCCTCAGGAACTTGCACAGGCAATTGCCCATCAGGCGGGAAAGGAGTTCATTGACCTGAGCGTTTATGTTCCCTCAATGGACGCTTTGCGTCTGATAGATAAAGCAACTGCCCGCCAGCTGGAGATCATTCCCCTTTCAATCAAAGAAAACAAGCTTCAAGTTGCGGTTTCTGATCCCTTTAATGTGAATGTTATTGACCTCCTCAAGAGGAAAACAAATCTGGAAATTAAAACGCTTGTTTCGGACAGAGAAAGCATCTTGAGAACAATTGAAATTTACTACGAACAGCTCACTAAACCTATTGACAGGCAAATTGAGGAGCTCATAATAAGAGCCCAAAGGGAGGAGCCAAACATCCCCCAGCTCATTGACCTTTTCCTAAACCACGCTATAATTGACAGAGCAACGGACATACATCTATCTCCCGAAGAGGTCGCATCTCATGTTTTTTACCGCATTGACGGTGTTCTCCACCACTACTACACCTTCCCGAAGGACATTCACCCCGCGATAGTCTCAAGGGTAAAGATTCTCGGGGGAATGGACATATCAGAGCAGAGGCTCCCTCAGGACGGGGGTTTTACATACACATTTCTGGGGGAGAGCTTTGACATAAGGGTGTCAACAGCTCCAACGGCGTACGGAGAAAATGTGGTCATGAGATTGCTCCCCAAAAACCTCTCCCTTTTTAACCTCAAAAACCTCGGCTTTGAGGAAGATACCCTGAAAGCCTTTGAAGAAGTGATCACAAAACCTTACGGAATGGTCCTCGTCACGGGACCTACGGGCTCGGGTAAAACAACAACATTGTATGCAGCCCTCAGAAGGATCAACTCCCTGAGAAAAAACATCCTTACGGTTGAGGACCCCATAGAGTACCGCTTCCCCTTCATAAAGCAGACTCAGGTTAACGAAAAGGCAGGCTACAGCTTCGCAAGGGCTGTGAGGCACTTCCTCCGGCAGGACCCAGATGTAATTCTAATCGGCGAGGTAAGGGACGAAGAGACAGCGGAAATGGCTGTCCGTGCGGCGATTACGGGACACCTTGTTCTTTCAACAGTTCACACCAACGATGCGGTCAGCACAATTCCCCGCCTTATAGATCTGAAAGTTAAAGAGTACATGGTTGCTTCGGGAGTCCTCGCAATTACAGCCCAGAGGCTGATAAGAAAAAACTGTCCCTACTGCTCCCAGAAGTACCGTGCTAAAAGAGAATACCTCAGGTCCTTCGGCTTCGGAGAAGAAATGCTCAACAAATACTTAAAGCAGGATGAAGTGATCATCACAAAGGGCAAAGGCTGTGAACACTGCAGGGGAACTGGGTACCTCGGCAGGCTTGCGGTTGTTGAGCTTCTGGTAATGGATGAAGAGATTGGGGATATGATCGTGAGGGGTTATCCTCCCCTTGCAATCTCCCAGCGTGCAAAAGAAAAGGGGATGCGGACCCTCAAGGAGGACGGGCTCATCAAGGTCCTAAAAGGAGTCACAACTCCGGAAGAAATCAGAAGGGTGGTGGGCTGATGCCCTACTATCAAGTTAAAGCGGTTGACAATGCGGGAAGGTCGGTGTCAAGAACCATTGAGGCGGAGAACGACATTCAGCTACTTTCATTTCTTGAATTTCTGAATCTAACTCCCATTAAGATCTCTAAAAAACCTGAATTTATAGGAAAGTTCCAGTCCCTGCTCCACTTTAGAAGAATCAAGAGGAAAGAATTGATAGACATGTTTGAGAACATGCACCTCCTCGTTAAGTCGGGTGTACCTCTGGGTGCGGGAATCTGGGACATGGCGGACGACATGGAAAACCCCGCCATCAGGGACATGCTCCACGATGTTGCTTACAGAGTTCAGTCGGGACTATCCTTTTCCTCCGCAATGAAAAAGTATGAGAGGGTGCTCGGTACAATTGCGGTTAACTTAATAGCTATCGGTGAGGAGACGGGAAGCCTTGACAGAGTTTTTAAAGACATAGCTGATCACTACGCAAGAATTGAAGATTTCAAGTCAAAGGTCAAGCAGGCTCTTATATACCCCGCCTTTGCGGTTACAGCCATATTCATAGCCCTTATATTCTGGCTCGTCTTCGTCCTTCCGAGATTATCCGAGCTTTTTCAGGGACTTAATGTTGAATTACCCGGCATTACACTGGCGGTTCTCGGAGTTTCAAAGTTTGTTCAAAAGTACATCCTGTGGCTTACTGCCGGTTTTTTTCTCCTATTTGCTGGTTTTAACCTCCTGCGACTGAAGAATGAAAAATTCCGCTACTACACGGACAAAGCATTCCTTAAAACACCCATCATAAAAATGATCCTCTATAACTTCAATTACGCCTTCTTCTCAGAATACATGAGGCTAATGGTAACCGCAGGGGTTCCCCTGATAGACACCCTTGAAACCCTAAGGGACTCCTTCAACAACAGGGTCTTCAAGAGAGCCCTCGCCTTCATGAAGACCTATGTCTCCGAGGGGGGTTCAATCAGCGGGGCAATGAAAAGAACAAAGCTTTTCCCTTCTCTGATGGTCCGAATGATCGCGGTGGGAGAAGAGACGGGAGGTCTTGACGACCAGCTTGAGTATTTGAGCGAGTATTATTACAACAAACTTGACTACATCACCCAGAACATCGCCAAAATAATTGAACCCGTGATTATCATGACCGTCGGCGCCCTCATGGCTGTGATAATGATAAGCCTGCTACTTCCCATTTACGAGCTTATCTCAAGGATCGGTCAGGGATTCTGAGGGCAATTAGATTTTCAGCAATCTTCTTCGCGAAAGGAAATCAAGAAAGACCTTGGCGTAGTAAACATTTGAAATAAAGCTCGCAATGGTTCCTATGGCAAGGGTTGTTGCAAAACCCTTTACGGGTCCGCTTCCGAACTGAAAGAGTATTAGAGAAGCAACGAGAAGGGTTATGTGCGTGTCCCACACCGCGCTGAGGGTTCTGCGGTAGCCAAGCTCTATGGCCTTTCTCATTGTATTCCCGAGCCTCAGCTCCTCCTTAACCCTTTCAAAAATGAGCACATTTGAGTCAA
>JALSHX010000270.1 GCA_026982025.1 Aquificaceae bacterium
TGTCCCATCTGCGATAAGGCGGGGGAGTGTGACCTTCAGAACTACGGAGCTATCTACGGACCCCAGAGGCAGGTGGTTCCTGTCTCTGCCCTTGAGAAGGAAAGGTCGGAGCACGACTGGGAAAGCGACTTCCTTGAGTACTACTCTAACAGGTGCGTCGTCTGCTACAGGTGCACGAGAGCCTGCGATGAGGTGGTGGGAGCCCACGCCCTCTATGTTGAGGAGAGGGGTTTTGACTCCAACATAGTGCCCACAGTCCGTCCAATGGACACATCCTCATGCGAGATGTGCGGAATATGCGTTCATGTCTGCCCCGTCGGGGCTATCATCTCCAAGCCCTTCAAGTACTGGTCAAGGAGCTGGCTTCTTGAGAGGGGTCAGACGGTCTGCAACCTATGTCCCGTCGGCTGTGAAATTCAGATTGAGTACGGCGTTGGTGACTGGAGGTCAAAGAGGAAGGTTTACAGGACCAAGCCAACGGATGATCTCAACATCTGTGCAAAGGCTTTCTTTGGCTACGATGCACTGAACGAGGAGCGTCTCCTCAAACCCGTTTCGCAGGGAAGAGAGGAAAGCCCTGGGAATGTTATTACTCTTCTGAAGTCAATGATACTTGAAGAGTCAAACAATGTAGCCTTTGTACTTTCTGGTTATTTGCCCCTTGAAGTTGTTGAGAGCGTGGTCAGCATTGCCGAGAAAACCTCGTCATACATAACACTACCTCAAACAAGGGATTTCTTTAAACTTGCCGAGTCCGCTGGATGGGATATTGAAAGTATTCCGGAGGACATCGGTAATTACGATTTTTATGTCATCGTGGGAGACGACCTGACATCAACCGCCCCCGTCCTGAGCTACTACATTAAGGGAAGGGTTTACAGAATCGGTGATGAGGGAGACAGGGACATAAAGTTTAACCCTCAAGTTATTGAAATCAAGGAACTGGAAAAGCTGGAGGGAAAGGGACTTATAATTACAACGACTCATGCATTTCATGGCGAAGAGGCTCAGAAGCTGGGAAGAAAACTTCAATCCCTCACTAAAAAGGGTTTAGACCTGCTTCTAATTCCGAGAGAGCCGGGATTGTACGGAATTTACCAAAGTATAAAAGATTGCTATTCGGACATAGGCCCGGTCCTTGAAGCGGTAAAAAAGGGTGAGATCAATACCCTCGTTCTGTTTGGAGAGGATATTACAGAGTATTACAACGCCAAAGAGCTTAAAGAGACCCTTTCCAAGCTTTCTAATTTGATAGTTGTCTCTCCTTTTTCTGGTGGTCTCAGCTCTCTTGCCACTATATCCATACCCATGCCCCTTTTCGGAGAAACTTCGGGAACATACAGTACAATTTTCGGAACCTCAAAGGGAAGTTCCTTCCTGCCCTGGTCCTTTGACGACGTATCGTTCTGGCGGGAGATTGACCGCGCCATTGTTGGTAAGAAGGGAGAAATACCTGTACTTCGCGGAAGCCTTGATTCCCCTGTGAAGCCCGAGGCTCACCTCTATGGAGGGAGCTGGATTCTAAAAAGGAGCGAAAATCTCCGAAAGCTTTACGAGAAGAATCAGCCTCAGGGTGTGGGTGCTACTTGATTAAAGACCCCCATAATTAGGGTAGTCGTAAAGAAGCTGAGAATTATTCCGAGGGCTATTGAAGAAACTGCAATTTTGTGGTCAAGGTTGTACTTCAGAGCGAGCACTCCTGCCATGACCATCGGAGGCATTGAGGTTTGAAGGAGGGCAACCCTGAAGGGTTCTCCCCATAGACCCGTTGCAAAGAGGAGCCCTCCTGTAAGAAGAGGTACAATAACCATCTTTATTGAGACAACAATAGCGCTAATTAAAAAAGCTCTTCGCAGGTCGTCAAAGGAAAACCTCAATCCCATGGCAAAGAGCACAGTCGGGATCAAAGAAGAACCCGATATGTCAAGAAACTTTTCCAGCCACTGGGGAAAGGATTGATCCTTCAGGACGAATCCTGCAACGAGGGCTATAAGGGGAGGGAAGGTCAGGACCTCCTTCAGCTCTATTTTGCCCACTGCAAGAATGAATCCCACGGTGATGACCATGAGAAAAGAGCCCAGCTGATCGTATAGAACTGCGTATATGAAGTTCTGTTCTCCAAAGTAAGCAAGTGCGTACGGGTATCCCAGAAAAGCTGTGTTTCCGAAGGAGGAAACGAGAATGAATGACCTCGCGGAAGAAGGACTGAGCCCGATTGCCCTGGCAACAACCCACGAAATTGCAATTCCAAGTATTATTGAGCTCCATGCTGTCAATACGACACCTGCAGATTTTCCTCCGAGAGTCATGTCCCTTGCAAGGTCAAAGGTTATGGCGGGAAGGGCAAAGTAAATTACAAAGTTGACAAAAACATTTGAATCGTTTTCCTTCATTATTTTGAAAACCTTAAACAGGTAGGCAGTGAAGAATATAATCGGAATGAAGAGAATTTTATCTATCACCGACGATTTAGTATATCATTAGCACAGTTATGGACATAAAGGCTGTTGTAGAGGAGGTTTCAAAGATAGTTAGGGGGAAGGACGAGGTTATATTGAGGAGTCTGACATGTCTGCTGGCGGAGGGTCACCTTCTTATAGAGGATGTTCCCGGAGTCGGAAAGACCACCCTTGCCCTTTCTCTTGCTAAGGCACTTGACCTGTCCTTTTCAAGAGTCCAGTTCACAAGTGATCTGATGCCTTCGGATATAACGGGAACATCGGTTTACGACCAGTCAAAAAGGGAGTTTGTATTTAAGCCCGGACCCATATTTAACAACGTGGTACTTGCGGATGAGATAAACAGGGCAACCCCAAAGACCCAGAGCGCCCTCCTTGAGGCAATGGCCGAGAGACAGGTTAGTGTGGACGGGAAAACTTACAATTTACCGAGACCCTTTTTCGTGATAGCAACCCAGAATCCGGTTGAACACTACGGAACCTATCCTCTCCCCGAGTCTCAGCTTGACAGATTCATGATGAGGATATCGGTAGGCTACCCGGACAAAGAGGTTGAAATGGAAATAATCATGGGCTCCGACCCACTTGAAGAGATTAAAACGGTAAAACCTGCGGTCTCCAGCGACCAATTGATCCAGAGTATTGAACAGACGAAGAAGGTTTTTGTCTCACCCGAAGTTGGAGAATTCATACACAGCATTGTTTCCGCAACGAGAAACCATCCTTCGGTTATACTCGGTGTAAGTACCAGGGGAGCAATCCACCTCACAAGGACTTCAAGAGCCCTCGCTTTTATAAGGGGCAGGGACTTCGTTGTACCGGAAGATGTTATTGACCTCGCTCCCCTTGTTTTGAGCCACAGAATGCTTTTAAGGGATGGTTCCGACAAGGAGGAGTTAATACGGGAGATTATCAGAAAAGTAGAGGTTCCGAGGTAAAATTTCTCATACTATGTTCACCCTTCTCATTGACATGGACGGTGTTCTTACGCGAGATAAGGAGTTCAATCCTCTCCCCCACGCAACTCAATTTATCGGTAAGCTCAGGGAGCTGAAAATTCCCTTCAGAATAGTCTCAAACAACTCAACGAGGGATCCAAAGCTAATAGTCCACAGGCTGAGAGTTAAGGGTTTTGACATTTCGGTGGAGGACTTTATCTCTCCCGTTATGGTCCTTCCCGATTACCTGAGGTCTCTCGGCGTCAAGAGAATTTTTCTGATAGGGACAAGGATGCTCAGGAGCTTTCTTGAGGATCAGGGCTTTGAGCTGAGGGATGATCACAACGTGGATGGGGTTGTGATTGCTCAGGATAAAGAACTTGATTTTATAAAGTTAAAAACCGCCGTTTCGGCGGTGTTTCTCAACGGAGCAAAGATAATTCCCGTAAACAGAACAAAAATTGTCAAAGACTCGGACAGGCTTTACTTTCCCGGAGCAGGTTCCGTAGCCGATATGATAGCCCGAGCCTGCGGGTACGAGGAGGAGCTTCCGAACCTCGGAAAACCATCTCCCTCTTTTATAAAAAGAGCTTTAAGAAATCTTCCCGAGGAGGAGGTTTATCTGATCAGCGACGATATTTACACCGATCTTATGAACGCAGGGGATGCGGGTTTAAAAACGATTTTCATGACCACAGGGAAGTACGGGGAGGATGAGCTGAAAAAGGCGGGGTTTGAGCCGGACTACACATTTCACAGTCTTGAGGGGCTTGAGAATAAAATATTGGAGTGGTTAAAGGATTAAAAATACTGATAATCCTCTGTTCCCTTTCTTTCGGAATTGAGATCTTCTCTGAAAGGCTCTACACGGACCCTTCGGGTAGGATAACCGCGGAGGGGAGCGTTGAGGCGGAGTACGGAGAATACATAATCAAGGCGGACAGGGTGATCTACAACACCCAAGACCGTTCAATTCGTGCCTTTGGCAATGTATACATAAAAAAGAAAGACGGAAGTTTTGAGGTTCTGGGAACGGAGGCTCAACTCAACGCGGAGACGGGAAAGGGATACTTTCTTGACGCGGAGGGACGCTTCAGGGAATTTTACATAACAGCAAAGAGAGTTGACAGGATTGAAGAGGATACCTACTACATTATTGAAGGAGATGTTACAACCTGTCCCCCTGAGAGGAAGGACCTTAAAATCTGCTTCTGGAAGGCTGCGATCACCGAAAAGCATGTTTTTTCTTTCAGTAACAGGTTAAAACTCTTCAACATTCCCGTCGCTTACTCTCCCCTCATCCTTTTCCCCATCGGCGAAAGGAGGTCGGGGCTTCTTCCTCCCATGATAGGTAGCAATACTTACAACACCTTTATTTACAGACAGCCCCTCTTTATTGCAATATCAAGGGACAAAGATGCAACTATAACCTTTGATTACAGGGATGTTCAGGCAAAGGGTTTGTGGCTTGAGTACAGGCAGGCTCTAACGGGAAGAGACATGCTTTACACGAGATTCAAGTACTATCGGGAGCCGAGCCCTCCCGGAGAGTGGTGGAGGGGAAGGGATCCCGAGACCTTCAGAATTGACCGCTGGAGGCTTGAGCTCAGAACATCTTTTAAAAACTTAAAATTAGGTTTTGACCTGCCGTCCGATCCTTACTTTTTTGAGGATATTTACTTTGAGCAAAACATAAGGGCAAAGCCCTTTACCCTCTCTTACATCTCCTATTCATCAATGGACAGGGATTATCTGCTAACCTTTACCGCAAGAGCTTACTACGACCTGACCTCTCCCAACAACAGGAGGACCCTCAACATGCTTCCCGAATTTAACTTCTACAGGAGGCCCGCAAAAGTCGGACCCTTTTATGTTAACCTGACCACCGCTTTTACCAACTTTCTAAGAGAAGAGGGCTTAAAGTCCCAGAGGTTAATCTTCCTCCCCGAGGTAGAGCTTCCCGTCTCACTGTGGGGAAACTATAACTACACGAGGATTAGATTTATCAATAACTTTTACGTTACGAATCAAAACTTTGAGGACGAACGGGTAAGCTCAATATACCTTGAGAACAGAACCCCCTTTTTTATTAACTACTCGGGGGAAAAATTCACCTTTCTTAACACTTTTGAAATGGTCTATACCTTCTCTCCCGAGAACTTTGACAATCCACAGTTTGATTCATACGATGTGGTGGTTAAGGAAAACAATGCTAAGGGTAGGTTAACAAGCACTCTGAGTTATAGAGGAAGGTCCGTTTCAAGCCTCTTTCTTGAGGCCGGATACAACCTTTTAAAGTCCTACAGGTTTCCCACCGACAGAACCTTAATTGAAAAGGAGCTTCTCCCGATAAGGTCAATAATTTCCCTCTACCCTGCATCGTGGCTTTCTCTGAGGCATGACACTACTTACGACCTCAATTTGCGAATAAGTGCCTCCAATGTAAGCACCCTTACCCTCAAGGGAGGAAAAAACCTCATATCTCTCAGCTATGCTACCACCAGAAACAGCAAGGATGAGAGGTTGACGGATCAGTACACCGCCAATTTGGCGGTTGATTTTAAAGGTTTTCTGCTGGGTGCGAGGGGTTCCTACGACACCATTTCAAAGAGGCTTATTTATGCAAAGGGATACCTCGGTTACAGAGGACCCTGCTATTTTTTCAGGGTAGATTACAGAAGAACCTTTTATCAGAACCTAAATGACTATATTAATGAGATATTTGTGGTCTTCAACATCTTCAACCTGAGGGACTTTAAACTGCCTCTGCGAAGGAGATGATTTCCTTGAGCTTTTTTGTCTCGGCCTCAATGTCTTCGGAGGCAAAGATCCCCGAACCCACAACAAAAATGTCTGCGCCCGCCAGTGCCACATCCCTGATGTTCTCCTCCTTTATTCCTCCGTCAATTTCAATGAGACAGGACGGGTTTATGCTGTCCCTCATCTTCCTGAGTTCTTTGAGCCTCTCAATGGACCTTTCTATGAAACTCTGTCCGCTGAAGCCAGGATTTACGGACATTAGAAGAACAAAGTCCGCATGGCGCAGTGCCTCCTCAAGAAGTGAGAGGGAGGTCCCCGGGTTTATGACAACTCCCGCCCTGGCACCGAGGTCCTTTATCAGATGGAGGGTCCTGTGGATGTGAGGAACGTTCTCTATGTGAACGCTTATCCAGCTTGCACCCGCCTTCACAAACTCGGGTATGTACCTGTCGGGGTTGTCTATCATGAGGTGAGCATCTACGGGAACTTTTACCCTCTTCTTTATACAGGACAGGATCTCAGGACCTGCGGTTATGTTTGGCACAAAGTGTCCGTCCATCACATCAAAGTGAAGGAGGTCCGCACCTCCCCTGATGGTCGCCTCTATCTGCTCTCCGATGTTCCACCAGTCTCCTGCAAGGATTGAAGGTGCAAGGAGCTTTCTCACCTCGTTTCCTCCCTCTCTAATTTTAAGTCCCCGGTGAGGAGACCGGCTATGTCTGCTGTAATGCTGACCCCGGGAATGACCTCAACCTTGATAATGTCAAGGGTTTTGCCTGTGGTAAAGGTTCTTGACTCGCAGATCCTTTCGGATAAAGGTTCATCAGCTCCGAGGTACAGCCCTCCCCGGATACCGAAGACCTCTGCGGGAAGACTTATCCGGGTTGTGTTTCCTTCTTGCGAAACCTTAATTACGAAATTCCTCTTTTCCTCCGGCTTTTCTCTTACTTTGAGTTTGTAAAATCTTGGGGGAAGTGCGGAAGGGTCAGCGACAGGTGGAACCTCTTTGTCTGCAAGGTATAATACCGCTTCAACGGTGGGGTCTTCTCCCTTCAGAGGTTTATAGAGATTGATCCTTTTCTTAAAAACGCAGAACCACAGGTCCTCTGGACCTGACCATTCAACAACTTGAGCTCTCCCAAAGGGTATCTCAAGGCTCAGGTAGGAGACGAGCCTGTTACCCACTTTTAAGACTGCACCGTCCAGAAGCCTGTAGCCTATCTCCTCTGCCTCTTTTAACCTCCTCTTTACCTCCTTCTCGTATAGCCTCATCTTTCGGGCTTCATTCTCCAGATGCCGGATCCTCTCCTTCAGAAGGCTCAAGCAATCCATGTTAATCATCCTCCTTTTTCTCAGAAGTTCCGAGCACTCTACCGCCCTCTTCCTCAATTTTTCCGGTGCTCCGTCCTTTTCTTCGTAAAAGGTAGAGAACAGTATCATCTGAAGGATGGGAATGCACTGGGGATACACCTCCTGCTTTATTTTTAATTCGTTTATGCACCTCCGTGCACGATCCTCCAGAACTCTTGTGGCGTTTTCCTCTCTTGCACTTAGAGGTGGAAAGGACAGGCTCAAGATTAGAAAAATTATCAGAACCACGATAATAATTTAATTTAATGGCAGGCCTCATTATTATCCTTCTTGTATTATCCCTCTCCCTGTCGGAAGAGCTTTCTTTTAAAACCCATCTCATCTCGGGGAGCGTTGAAGTCAGGGACGAAGAGCTTGCAATGAGCTGGATAAAGCTGAGGGAAGGGGGATACATGGTTTCGGCAAAAGTCCCTGAATCTCTGGGTTATGAGGGATTTGTGTGCACTCACCTCACCGATCTCGGTGCAAAGGAAATAAGAGATCTCATCGTGAAAAATCGCTCCCTGCCCGGGAAACTACCCGTAAGGTCCCTCA
>JALSHX010000271.1 GCA_026982025.1 Aquificaceae bacterium
TCCAGTGTCGATTTGAGTAGGGGTGGGTGCAGAGGTTCCCTTATCAAGAAGTAATTTCATAAGGTTTCCACCATTATTTTTATTTCCGTCTCCATCATCCTCAATGTAGAAGAGAAAGTGTGGGTGGAAATTTGTTGCTATTTTGGTTGAGGGATCGTAATCAAAAAAGAATATAACTCCGGAATCATAGGTTTCCATTGTGCTGACTGATAAAGGAGAAGTTGGGTTTGCGGGATCGACCAAATTGATACTTCCTTTGAAAGGAAGATACGTAACCGGTGCAGATCCGCCGCCACCACCTCCTCCTCCTGCATTGACGGTAATTGTCACCGTGGATGTTGCAGTGTCGCCTGACGAGTCTATAACCGTCAATTTTGCTGTGTAATTCCCTCCTGATGAATAAGTGTGTGCTTGATTATTGCTACTGGTGCAGTTTGTGATTGTGTATTCATCGGCTCCATCATTATTGACATCTATCTTGCATGTCATTTGGTCCCCGTCAACGTCATTTATATCCCAGTTGAAGGTTACATTAAGCGGTACATTTCCCGAGTTTGGGTTGACTGAAAAGGAGTTAATTGTAGGGGGATTATTTCCTCCGGTTCCACCACCACCACCACCACCTCCTCCTCCTCCTCCTCCCTGATTGTTATTTCCTCCACCACCAGGTGCACATGAAAACAGAACAATCCAAGCACTTAGTGAGGACAAAATAATGTTGGTTTTTTTACTCTTCGGCTTTGGCATGTATCACCTCCCTTGGAATTTATTGGTGGATCTAGTTTAATAATTAAAAATTAAAATTTTGTGGAAATCAAGGTAATTTTCACAATTAAATGGTTCACCATTGTATTAAAACCGGGAGAGTGCAGGAAGCCCACTGGGGACTCTGTCGGGTATATATTTATCAAGCTCATAAACCTCTGGGCTTGTCAGGGACTTGAGGAACTCAACAATATAGTCAATCTCATAGTCTTCAAGTTGGACTGGCTGAATGTCAAGGGTTTTGAGGATTTCGTTTATAGTTTCTTCGTCATTCTTCAGCGTATTTGCAAGTTCAGGCGGGATTCCGTTTTCGTAAGGGTCGTAGTTTCTCAGATAATACTCGGGATTCAGGTGGTGAAGGATGGCTTTTTTGAGGTCGTTATAGGCACCGTTGTGGAAGTAAGGACCTGTAACCGCAACATTCCTAAGGGGCGGTGTCCTGAACTTGAACTTATCCTCATCCTTTCCTGTAACGAGATATCTCCCGTAGTCAAAACCGCTTTTATCCTTCCCCGGACCCATCTGGGGGACTCCTATGTTGTGAAATTTCTGGTCTGTAAATAAACTCCCGCTGTGACAAGTGTAACACTTGGCTTTTCCGAAGAAAAGGAGGGCACCGAGCTTTGCCTCATAAGAGAGGGCTTCCTTATCACCTTTGAGGTATCTGTCCCAAGGACTGTCGGGTGTTGAAAAGGCAACCTCCTCAAAGAGAGCCACAGCGTTGGCGTAGTCCGATATTGTGTATTCCCTTTCTCCGTAAGCCCTTTTGAACATATCCCTGTATTCGGGGATTGAGAGCAGTCTGTTCATTATTGCCTGCCAGATAGCCCTGTAATCTTCATCCTCAATTAGGGCAAGCTCATTAATAGTTCCATCAATGGCTGTGTCTCCCCTCCTTCCCCTCATCTCATCCCTTGAGGTTATGGGAAAGAGTGCCTGAGCGGATAGGGGACTTTCAAGACCATCGGGCAAAATACTACCTGCAGGAGTTTTCAGTCCATCTTTTTCCTCAACCCTGCCGTCCCAGAAAAGAACCTTAAAACTCCTGTGTCCCCTGAAGAATATGTCCTGAGCGTTCCTCGGTATGAAAGGTCTTGAAGGGTCCTTTTGCCTATTTAAGCACTCACCCCATCCCTTCGTTCCCGCAGGAAGGGGAAGACAATCACCCGTTCCGAACCTCGGGTCATGGCAGACAGAACAGGAGATGTCCTTGTTTCCGCTCAAAATTCTGTCAAAAAATAGGGCTTTCCCCAGTTCAAACTTGTCCTTGTTATAGTTGGTAGGCTTCTCAAGGGGCTTCAGATTGTGCGCTCTTATAACCTTATCAAGCTCTTCGTCAACAGAGGATGAAGTGCAGGAGAGAGTGATAAAAATTACTAAAAAGGAGAGGAGAAGGGGCATGGAGCCTCTCCTTAGGTGCATGAGTTTATTTCTATATAGAGGGAGGGTATATTGTTTAAATTGGTGTTAGAAGGGTTGGGAGGGGTCTCAAAGGTGTGCGACGATAAGTCGGTGCCTGTTCCAGAAAACTTCAGGTAAAAGGGGAGCTCGGTCATGTAAACGGTGTATCTTTTCCCGCTCATGCATGGTGAAACATAAAAGGGCTGACCGAGTTGGGTACCGTTATTGAAATACTGGTCATCACTGCCTCTTCCGTCTGCTTGAAACAGAAGTGCGGGAGTTGAAGCTACATCAGTGTAGAAAGCATCAGCGCCTGTTGCAGGCGCGAGAGGGTTGGAAAATGATGCTGGTTGGTCGCTTGCATTCAACCCTATGTCTTGACCTCCATCATTAATTTTCCAAGCAGTAATTTTTGTAAGATCGGGACTTATTATGGCACCAAGTGTCTGTTCTGCACTTGTAGTCTTATCCCTTATCTCCCACACACATGCCCACCAGTCCTGGTACTCAGTTACGTCAACTTTTACATTTACCTTAGGCACCTCGGTTATAAAGCTTGCAAAGATGTACCCATCCGAGCTTGGAGAGTTTGGATCTCCGCTTATTGCTGATCCCAGCGCCTGTCCGAAGGCGAGAGCAACGTCCCTTCCTGCCCACCCGCAATTAGATTTCGCAGAGTCCTTATTAAGGGAAATATTGTAAGTTGCAGAAGTTGAACCGGAAGAGACGGTCACTGTTCCCGAAATCTGGTTTGATGTTATTGTCCCGCTAAAGGAAACGCTTATGTTATTCCCCCCGATGTCCTTCCCGCTGATGGTTCCTGAAAAAGAATTTCCTGTTACTGTTCCTGAAAAGTTTTCTCCCCAGAGTACACCAGAAACCCATCCCTTGCCACTGACATTGGTACCGTTTTGAGAAATTTCAAGACAAATGGGACCCCTTGGCGTAGTTGTGTCCGAGGCAAGTGTGGATGTTTGTGAATATGTCCCCGACCAAACACCAGAGATTGAGGGTGTTGTCTGTGAATCTCCACTCGGCGCAGAACAGGACAGGATGAGGAATGGTAAACAAAGTCCGGCAAGAAATCCCTTCCATTTCTCCATCACTACTCACCTCCTCCATTTTTTCTTTTAATCTAATGGTTTATGACCCGTCAGTCATGGTAATTTTACCATCAGCTTTAACATTGATTCTGTTAATGGAAGGTCGGGGGTTGAAAGTCAGTTAAAGATCTTTTTGATCCTATAATAAGTATCCCTCTGGGCGGGGATAAAGCCTGCATCCCTGATAGCCCCAACCATCTCCTCAACCTTCGGGATTCTGACCTTGAAGTCCGTTGAGGAGATGACATTTTCCTCTATCATAACGGAGCCAAGGTCGTTGGCACCGAAGTGAAGCCCCACCATTCCTATGGGCATGGTCTGGGTCACATGGGAGCTCTGAACATTCACGAAGTTGTCAAGGTAAATCCTTGAAAGGGCAAGAACCTTGAGGTAGTAGGGCGAGCCTGCGGGTTCTATGTGGTCAAGCTTTGTGTTTCCCCTCTGGAAAGTCCAGGGTATAAAGGCTGTAAAGCCTCCCGTCTCGTCCTGAATCCTCCTGACCCTTTCAAGGTGCTCAATGATGTGTTCAATCCTCTCAATGTGTCCGAACATCATCGTTGCTGTTGTGGTCATCCCAAGCTCATGGGCTGTTTGGTGGACCTCCTCCCACTCCTGAACCGTGCACTTGCCCGGGCTTATCCTGTCCCTCACCTCCTGTGAGAGGATCTCCGCACCTCCGCCTGGAACGGACATCAGACCCGCATCCTTGAGCCTCCGGAGGACTTCCCTTATGCTGATCCTTTCAAGCTTTGCCAGATAAACTATCTCAGGAGCGGAGAAGCAGTGGATCTGAACTTCGGGAAAGCGTTCCCTGATTGATGAGATCATTTTCTCGTAAAAGCTTAGGGGAAGGTCGGGATTTATTCCCCCCTGCATGAGGAGGGTAGTTCCGCCCCAATCAAGGAGTTCTCTCACCTTCTCAAATATTGATTCAAGCTCAAGGGTGTAAGCGTCGGGATCTCCCTTTTTCCTGTAAAAGGCACAGAACTTACAGCCTGCAATGCAGATGTTTGTGTAGTTTACATTTCTGTCTATTACGAATGTAACGACCCCTTCGGGGTGTTTTCTCTTTCTGACCTCGTTTGCGAGAAAGCCCATGCTTGCAAGGTCAAGCTCATTCCATAGGGTCTTAGCCTCTTCAGGAGTTATCCTTTCTCCTTCAAGGACCTTCTCCGCAATGTATGTTCCCTCAAGGGCTTTCATCTGCTTCCTCCCGGGGGCATCATCATGTGACCCATTATTGACCTTTTAGTATAACCTTTCGGGGGCTTGAACATGCTCTCGGGCACATTTACCTTCTTGACCGACTTTATAACCCTCTCAGTCTTACTCTGCATGGGTCCGAACGATTCCTCCTTGACGCTTGCACCGTACTTTTTGAGGAACTTTTTAAGGCTTTTGAAGACATCTTCAACCATATTCTTTCCCATTCCGCCCGCTATTTTCGGGTCGTTGTAAGCGAGCTTTTTGTAAAAGGATAAGGTCATTTCTTGGGCTTTAATCAGGAGAGGGTCCTTTACGAGCCACAGCTTTGTGATGGATTTGCCCATCATGGAGTTTGCTTCCATTATGGCTTCCCTTGCCTTCCACTTTCCCACCTTTTCACTTTTGCCCGTCAGCTTAACCATTTCGTCAACCTTCTTGATCCTGCAGGCGTTTGGGTTTGCCTGCCCTTGAGGGCATTCTATTGCCATCATCATCAGCCCCATCAGTATCATTCCGGAGGGCATCTCCATCTCGGTGTAGGTCTTTGTCTTGTGGTCAATTGTAATTGTTTTTATCCCTCCCTTTGAAGGGACCATGATGGTGGTGCTTTTGTAATCGCCCTTTTCACTTTCCCTAATGATTCCCTTTTTTGTTACATACTCCTTTTCAACGGGGGCATTACTCCCGTAAGGACTTTCCGAAATCACATATCTTTCAACGAGATAGCCCTCAATCCCAAAGCTCAGTCCTGAAATTATTAGGGTTACGACAAGTGCAATTAATCTCACCATCCTGCTCCCTCCTGAAGTCAAAATTCGTTAAATATTAACCTGTCAGGATTTTCATCCGATAGCTCAACGCCCTGACTGAGTATGTACTTTTCAAGATTTCCCTTTTCTGTGAGGGGAGTTAATTTCTTCTCACCCTTCGGGGTTTCCCAGAGAACCGAGTAAGAGTCGCCTTTGACCGTGAAGTGGGGTTCAAGCTTGGTGAATCCCTTCCGTTTCATGACTTTGAGAAAAACCTTTTCCTGCATGCAGAGAACTATGAGAGGGTAATCCTTCTTCACCTCCTTTGAATCCTCCACCGTGTCTTCAAGCTTCTTGAAGGTTTCAAGAACAGCCTCGGAGACTGCCTTGCCGAAGTCATCATCCGTCTTCTCATCATCAGCCACAAACCACCACTGGTGTCTATCCTCAAAAGAGCTGAGTTCCAGCTTAAAGTACTTCACCTCTATATAAATTATCCCTTTTTTCTGACCCTAAAAAACTTTTTCTTTCCGACCTGAACCTTTAGCTCTCCTTCAATTTGAAGCGTGTGGTGGGGGTCCGTGACCTTCTCAAAGTTTACCTTCAATCCACCGCTCTGAATTATTCTTCTTCCTTCGTTCCTTGAACCCACCGCCCGAAGGGCGGTAAGGAGATCAAGAGCTGAAATCCTGTCTTTCTCAACCTCCACAAGGGGTGCATCCTCCGGGAACTCCCTTCTTGAGTATGTCTTCTCAAACCACTCCCTTGCCCCCAGCGCACTTTCCCTGTCGTGGAACAGGGACACCAAAAGCTCAGCAAGGTGCTTTTTTGCCTCCATTGGGTGCCATTCGGACTTCATCCGCACAATCTCTTTTTCAGAGGTATCCGTAAGCGTCCCGAAGTACTCCCACATTAACTCGTCCGAAAGGGACATGATCTTCCCGAACATGGTCCTCGGGTCCTCTGTGATTCCAACATAGTTTCCGTAAGACTTGGACATCTTCCGCACACCGTCAAGACCCACAAGGAGGGGAAGGGTTATGCAAACCTGCGGTTCCTGACCGTACTCCCTCTGGATGTCCCTTCCCACAAGGAGGTTGAACTTCTGATCCGTTCCTCCCAGCTCCACATCAGCCTCAATGGCTACCGAGTCGTAAGCCTGAAGAAGTGGGTAAATAAACTCGTGTATGTGAATGGGGTTTCCTTCTTTATATCGGGTGGAGAAGTCATCCCTCTCAAGCATTCTTGCAACGGTGTACTTGGCAGATAACTCAATGACGCCCTTTGTTCCCAGCTTTTCAAGCCAACTGCTGTTGAACAGGATCTCGGTCCTGTCCGGGTCAAGGACTTTAAAGACCTGATCCTTGTATGTTTCTGCGTTTTTTAAGACCTCCTCCCTTGAGAGGGGCTGTCTTACCTTGCTCCTTCCTGTGGGGTCCCCTATCATTGCTGTAAAGTCTCCCACGATAAATATGACCCTGTGTCCGAGGTCCTGAAAGTCCTTAAGTTTTTTGAGGAGAACGTAGTGCCCTAAGTGGAGGTCGGGTGCGGTCGGGTCAAAGCCCGCCTTAACTGTCAGGGGCTTCCCCCTTTTGAGCTTTTCAAGGAGGCGGTCCTCTTCAATGACCTCGTGGGTTCCCCTCTTGATGATTCTCAGCTGTTCTTCGGGACTCATGAAACTTCAATTATATAATCATAGGTATGGTTTTCAGGTCGGTTGCAATTTTCCTTGTTTCACTTTTGCTTTTTTCCTGTGCAAAAAAGAAGGACTTTGAAAAGGTTGATTACTCGGAGTATGAAAAGTGTATGGACTCCATTGCCCTTTACGATTCATGTGCAAATCCGGGGACGAGCTGTGAGTTTCACGCCAAGAAGGTCTCCGTTGCCCTTGAAGATTCGGATCTTGAGCCTGCTCAAAGGGCTTTTATAGTCCGCACCTGCTACCGTATCTGTTCAAACAGAGAAGCTTACTACAAGAAGGTCAAGCCCAAGCTCATGCAGGACTGCTCAAGGCTTTTGAAGACCGGCGGTTGATCTAAAATTTCACTATGGAGCTTCCTTCCTATCCCTCCGCAAGACCGAGGCGTCTTAGAAAAAGCGAAATCATAAGGTCCCTCGTCAGAGAAACCCGTCTCTCCCTCGATGACCTCATCTATCCGGTCTTCGTGGTTCACGGTGAGGGGGTGGTTGAAGAGGTCCCTTCAATGCCCGGCGTCTTCAGATACTCGGTGGACAGGGTCCCCGACGCGGTCAAGGAGGCAAGGGACCTCGGGATCAGGGCTGTTATCCTTTTTGGTGTTCCGGAGAAAAAGGACGAAGTTGGTTCGGACACATGGAGCGACGATGGCATCATACAGAGGACCCTACGGGTGCTGAAAAAGGAAGTTCCCGAGATGTACCTCATCACCGATGTGTGCTTTTGCGAGTACACATCCCACGGCCACTGCGGTGTTCTGAGGGAAGGGGATGTGGACAACGACGCCACCCTTGAAAACCTCAAAAAGCAGGTTGTTTCTCATGCGGAAAACGGTGCGGACATGGTGGCTCCTTCGGGGATGATGGACGGGATGGTCAGTGCCATAAGGTCCGCCCTTGACTCCGCAGGTTACACCCACATACCCATAATGGCTTACTCCGCCAAGTTTGCCTCCGCCTTTTACGGACCTTTCAGGGACGCGGCGGAGAGTGCTCCCGCCTTCGGGGACAGAAGGAGCTACCAGATGGACCCCGCCAACTCAAGGGAGGCTCTAAAGGAG
>JALSHX010000272.1 GCA_026982025.1 Aquificaceae bacterium
GAGATACCAAACCTTGTGGTTGATCCCGTCTTTGTTGCAAAGAGCGGAGACAGACTGCTTGCCGAGGACAGCGTTGAGGTTCTTGTAAAGGAGCTTATACCTCTTGCAGAGGTGGTGACGCCCAATATTCCCGAGGCGGAGGCATTATGCGGTGAGGAGATAAGAAAGTTGAGGGACGCTGAAAACTGCGCCAGGAAGATCCTGAGCATGGGAGCACGCGCTGTGGTTGTTAAGGGAGGGCACTTTGAGGGTGAAAAGGCTATTGACATTCTTTACACCGGAGGAGAGGAATTTCACTACTTTGTGAGAGACAGGCTCCCTGCAAGGAATACTCACGGGACGGGCTGTACCTTCTCCTCCGCCGTTGCTGTCTTTCTCGCCCGGGGTCTTGATGTAATTGAAGCGGTGGGGAGAGCAAAGGAGTATGTTTACAGAGCAATAGAAACCGCACCCTCTCTGGGAAGAGGACACGGACCTCTCAATCACCTCTGGAACATAGAAAAGTGCGCACAGCAGTTTTAAGCTATCTGGGGCTTTTAATTTCCCTTGCGGTTGCGAGGTTTTTTCCTCAGCTGTCTTTTATTCCATACCTCTACATGTCCTTTCCTATAATCTTCCTGAGTGATTCCCGGCTGGGTTTCGGGAATTACAAAAAAGGACTCCTGTGGGGTTCGGTCTTTCTTCCCGGACTGATACTCTTCTCTCCTGACCACATTGGCTGGAAAGTCGTTGCTTCTCAGGCGGGAATCGCCTTTATTGAGGAGATATTTTTCAGGGCTTATCTGATGAGGGAGCTGGGAAACTTCTGGACATCCCTTCTCTTTTCGGGAGCCCACATGATAAACTTTCCCGGCGTCAACTCGGTTCTCGTCTTTTTCCCGTCGCTGATCTTTGGCTACGCGTACCTTCGTTCCGGGAGTATAGTAGCTCCGTGGCTACTTCACTGGACCTCAAACCTCATTTACCTGTCATTTCAAAAAAAGTTCCCTGAGCTTTACCATTTCTTCAACTGAGATCTGACCCGGAGCAACCGCCTCGTCAAGGGCGCAGTAGGTGATGACCGATCCCGCCAGGAATCCTGCGAGTCTTGAGATCCTGCCGACCTCTCCCATGGCGATCAGGATCTTTTCACCCTGAATCTCTCCTCCCGCGCACAGGAGCCTGTGAACATCGGAGTATGTGTTTGCCATAACCGCAACCTTCGGAATCGCTCCGAACCTCATTCCCTCTCTTATGATTTCCTTTATCATCCACGCCGGAGGCGTCCTTTCAAAATCATGAAAAGAAAGGATCAGATTTCCCTTACCCTTTGAAACGCTCTCTTTTACCGGACCTATAAAATCCCTTGAGGAAAGCTCAAGGTCGGTGTATTCGCAGTGAGGAGAAACCTTTTTAAAGATTTCAAGCCTTTCGGGGACGGGTCTCCCCCCTTCCGAGGGGGACCTGACGGTCAGTATCAATTCTCCTCCGTATGATTTGACGGTTTCCACGCACTCAAGGATGAACCCCGGGTCCCTGTTTTCAAAGAGGTCAACCCTAATCTCTATTAGCTGGGCACCGAGTTCAAGGGCTTTTCTGGACCTTTCCCTGAAGTTTCTCTGGTCAAGGGGAACAGCTATCTTCATGATTACTTATAATAGCTTGGCGGAGTCGGGAGTGAAGAAGATAGCTCTAACAGGGAATATATGTTCGGGAAAGTCAACGGTGGGGAGTATGCTTGAGGAGATGGGTGCGGTGGTGTACGACGCGGATAAGATAATTCACGGTTTTTACAAAAAAGGGAGTCCGGTTCTTGATAGGGTGGTTGAGCTTCTCGGTCCTCGTATCCTTGATGAGGAAGGGAACGGGGATAGAAGGAAAATTGCGGATGCTGTTTTCTCCGACAGGAAAAAGCTAACTGAGCTTGAGAAGATAACCCACGAAGCCCTCTACGAGGAACTTGAGAGAAGGTTCAGCCGGCTTCCGGAGGACTCACTGGTCTTCGTTGAAGCTGCACTTGTCATAGAAAAGGGAACATACAGAAAGTACGACAAAACCGTTGTGGTCTGGGCACCTTACGAAGTATGTCTTGAAAGGGCTCTCGGAAAAGGAATGAGTGAGGAGGACTTTAAGAGGAGGTGGCAACACCAGATGGATATGGATCGCAAGGCTCAGCTCGCAGACTTTGTGATAGACAACTCGGACGGTATTGAAAGAACGAGGGATCAGGTTCGGGAGATGTTTAAAAAGCTGAGGGATGACCCTTGAAGGTTGTAATCACGGGAGAGCCGGGAATCGGTAAGACCACCGTCGTTAGAAGGGTCGTTGAAAGGCTCGGTCATGACGCGGAGGGATTCTGGACTCAGGAGGTCAGGGATAAAAGGAGCAGGAAGCGCATCGGATTTAAAGTTGTTACTACCGAAGGTAATGAAGCTCTATTTGCCTCAAAAAAATTCACCTCAAAGAATCTGGTGGGTTCCTACGGTGTGAATGTTAAAAGGTTTGAGGAGGTTGCCCTTCCCGTTCTTGAGAAGGCTCTCAGGAGCGAGGGAAGTGTTGCTGTTGTTGATGAGGTGGGCAGGATGGAATTATTTTCAAAAAGGTTCAGGGAGCTCGTTGAGATTCTTATGGGGAGAAGGGATAAGGATGCTATCTTTACAATTCCAGTGAGGGATGTTCATCCTCTTGTTGCACGCCTCCGAAGACTTGAGGGAGCAGTGCTAATTGAAGTGGATTTAGAAAACAGGGATGCCCTTGCCGAGGACATTGTCGGTCTCTTTAAAGGTGCATCCTGAAACATTTAACGTTAAATTAAATACTTGTATTCACAGCGTTGAGGCAATAAGCTTTCCCTATGAGAACTGTCCTCAAAGTAAACGGAATGTCCTGCGTAAACTGCGCAAGGACTATTGAAAGGACCCTTACCTCTGCTGACGGGGTTGAGGAAGTAGAGGTATCTTTTGAGCTGGGGAGGGTAACGGTTTCGTACGATCCTGCAAAGATATCTGAGGATCAGATTGCACGGCTGATTGAGAACCTCGGATACAGAGTAATAGACGAAAGGGGAAGAAGAGACCTTTTAAGGTTGATTGTTTCCCTTTTATCATCAGCTCTCATAGTTATTCTCATACTGACTTCTCCTCCGGGGGGTATTTACCTTCAGGCCGTTCTCTCAACTCTGGTCCAGATATTTGCAGGCTGGAAGTTCTACAGGGGTGCCTACGCCTCTCTCAAAAATCGTGTTGCGGGTATGGATGTGCTCGTTTCCCTTGGAACAACGGGTGCTTACCTTTACAGCATGCTGGTTCTTGCAGGCGTTCTTAGAGGCGAACCTTTCTTTGAGACCAACTCTCTTCTTATAACCTTCGTTCTTGCAGGAAGGTTAATAGAGGAATTTGCAAAAAAGAGGTCTCTGAAACTGCTCAGTGGAATGTTATCGGTTCACAAATCTGAGGTCACGGTTTTAAGGGACGGTAAGGAGGAAAAGGTCAATGTTCGTGAGGTGTTTAAGGGGGATGTTATTCTATGCAGGACCGGAGACATGGTCCCTCTTGATGGTGTTGTGGTAAAGGGAAGTGCTTGGGTCAGTGAAGCTGTGATGACCGGTGAACCAGAACCAATCCTCAAGAAGGAGGGCTCAAGGGTAATCAGCGGAAGTATAGTTGAGGGAGGCGTTGTAGAAGTCAGGGTTGAATCAAGCTTTGAAAGTTCTTACCTGACTAAAATAAGCAGGATAGTTGAATCCGCTATATCAGAGAAACCGCCCATTCAGCGAATCGTTGACAGAGTTTCTCACTACTTCGTTCAGGCGGTTATATTAGTAGCCCTTCTGGTTTTTTTCCTCTGGATGATTAACGACGCTGGTCTTCAAAAGGCAACTATGTTTTCCCTTGCAGTCATAGTTATCTCATGTCCGTGTGCCCTGGGGATAGCCACTCCTCTTGCAATAGTGATGGGAGTTTCACTTGCTCTTTCAAGGGGTGTACTTATCAAGAAACCTCCGGTTCTTGAGGCTTTCTCAAGGGTTGACACGGTCGTTTTTGATAAGACGGGAACGGTTACGGAGGGAGCCTTCAGGGTAGTCTCGGCAAGGATCTACGATGATCGTGCCCTTGACATTGCCCTAACCCTTGAGAAGGTCTCAAATCATCCGATTGCTCGTGCAATAAGGCAGTATGCCCTCTCAAAGGGAGCAAAAGAGATTCCTCTGGGAGAGTGCAGGGAGGTAATAGGAAGGGGAGTGGAGTGCGGTGAATACTTTATAGGAGCCTCCAAATCCTCAACCGAAGAGGATGGATTGAAGGTTGTGGAGCTTAGGAAAGGCGATGAAGTCCTTGCCCGTTTTGAGGTTTCCGACAGGCTGGACCCCTCCGCCCCGAGCGTTGTGCGTGCATTAAAAGAGATGGGTCTAAAAACCCTTCTCCTCTCCGGAGACCGCAAAGCCCATGTTGAAGAGGTTGCCAAGAAGATTGGCTTTGATTCCTTTAAAGGAGAGGTAAAGCCAGAAGAAAAGAGGGATCTAATCATTGACCTTCAGAGAAGGGGACATACCGTTGCAATGGTCGGAGACGGGGTTAATGATGCACCCGCGATGGCTCAGGCTGACATCTCCTTTGCAGTAGCTCAGGGAACTGACATAACAAAGCAGGTGGGTGATGTGCTTCTTCTTGGTGGTATTCGCCAGCTACCCTATGTCTTCTCCCTCGGCAAAAGGGTCAGAAGAAAGATCTTCCAGAATCTCGGTTGGGCATTTATATACAATGTGATAGGAATACCCGTTGCAGGGGGCCTCCTGTCGGGAATGGGAATTTACCTTAAGCCCGAAATCGCGGGTTTGATGATGGTCCTTTCTTCGGTCAGCGTTGTGCTCAATACCGTTTTGCTGAGATATAATATTTCCTTTCCAAAACCCGAATCGGAGGAAAGGGTTGCACAGAGTCCTCGTTACGGATCCCATAGCGCCCAGAGGGTTGGAGCTTCTTGAAAAAGAAGAGGGCATTGAGCTCGTCAACGAACCGGAGATTTCCTATGAGCGGTTGCTTGAAGTAATAGGTGAGTTTGACTGCATCATAACCAGAAGCAGAACTCCGGTTACAAAGGACCTCCTTGAAAGAGCGGAAAGGCTCAAGGTTGTTGGACGGGCGGGTGTAGGTGTTGATAATGTTGACATTGAGACCGCCTCAAGGAGAGGTGTGCTTGTCGTCAATACGCCCGGAGCAAACACCATTGGAGCAACCGAGCTAACCATGATGCACATGCTTACCATTTTAAGAAACGGACACAAAGCGCACAGCTCGGTTCTTGACCACAGGTGGGAGAGAAAAAAGTTTATGGGAACGGAACTCTACGGTAAAAATCTGGGAATAATAGGTCTCGGGAACATAGGATCGCAGGTTGCAATAAGGTCAAAGTCCTTCGGAATGAACGTTTTTGCCTACGACCCGTACATTCCCCGGGAGAAGGCGGATAAGCTGGGAGTGAAGCTTGTGGACGACCTTCATGATATGCTTGCTCAAATTGATGTTCTTACAATTCACGCACCTTTGACCCACGAAACCAAGAACATGATAGACCAGAAAGAGTTTGAAATAATGAGGGACGGGATTTACATAGTAAACTGTGCAAGGGGAGGGATAATAAACGAGGAGGAGCTCCTTAGGAATCTTGAAAGCGGAAAAGTGCGGGGTGTTGCTCTTGATGTTTACTCCAAAGAACCTCCTGCCCCCGAGTTCATAGACAGGATCAGTCGGTTTGAGAATGTCTCTCTGAGTCCCCACATAGGGGCAAACACCCACGAATCACAGGAGAATGTGGCGGTTATCGTTGTTCAGCAGGTGATCAAGGCTCTTAAGGGAAGGTCTCCCGAATACGTGGTGAACGCTCCTTTCCCCGACCTTTCGGTTCTTACCCTGATCAAGCCTCACCTTGACCTTGCGGAGAAGATGGGCAAGTTTATGGTTCAGTGGGCGGAGGAGGGAATAAGGGAAGTCCACATTGAGGTCAGGGGTGATATTTCCGACCACTTCCATCCCATCTCTGCGGCGGTTTTGAAGGGAATCCTTGAGGAAGTTGTTGACTTTCCCGTAAACATAATAAATTCCACTTACGTTGCAAGGGATAGGGGAATTAAGGTTGAGGAGCTGTCTTCTGAGGAGACTCCCGACTTTAAACACTACATAAAAGTGGTGGTTAGGTCGGACGGCGGTGAAAGGGTCGTTGCTGGAACCGTTCTTGAGGGCCAGCTCCTGAGAATTGTTCAGATTGACAGATACAGGGTTGATGTTGAACCGGAGGGTATTCTTCTTGTTCTGGAAAACAAGGATGTTCCCGGCGTCATTGGAAAGATAGGGTCCTTTCTGGGGTCTGCAAAGGTCAACATTGCAGGGTTCAGGCTCGGCAGAGAGAAGAAGGGGGGAATTGCCCTCGGAATCCTGAACCTTGATGAAGAGGCTCCTCCGGATGTTCTTGAGAAACTCCGAGAGATACCCGAAATCCTCTTCGTAAAGCAGGTTGTTCTCTGAGAAATAGATTTATATTATGCTCCTGAAGGATCAGGAAAGGGCGTCAAAGGTAGTTAAAGGATTTATAGAGGCGGATCGCATACCGACCGCATTGCTTTTCTTGGGACCTCAGGGAGTAGGGAAAACGGCAATTTCCCTTGACACGGCAGGTTCAATACTCTGCTTGGAAGAATCCCTCTGGGGTTGCGGTGAGTGCAGGTCCTGCAGAGCCTTCTTTCCTCAGGCGAAGGAGCTACTATCGGGACTCACAGAAAAGTACAGATTTACCGAAGAATCCGGGGGCAGGAGAAGGTTGCTGTATCTGAGGCTTGAGCATCCTGACTTCGTGGCTGTTGTGCCGGATGGGAATTCAATCAAGGTCCATCAGATCAGGGCGGTAAAAGAGTTTGCCTATATAAAGCCCGCCCTTTCTGGCAGAAAGGTTATACTCATTGACGGGTGTGACAACATGACGCCTGAGGCCTCAAACGCACTTCTAAAGGTTCTTGAGGAGCCTCCTGCTGACACCCACTTTATTCTAACAGCCTTAAAGAAGGAGAGCATTCTTCCCACCGTCCTATCAAGGACTGTTGCCGTCAATCTCGGTCCTCTTCCGGAAGAAGTTTTTTCCGAGCTCGTTGGTGGAAACGGGAACCTTTACGATATTTCTGGCGGAAGTGTGACCAAAGCGCTGATCCTAACGCAGGATGGAGAAATTTTAGCCCTCGCTGAGAAGTTTGTGAAGGGAGATCTTACCGATAGAATCAGGATTGGAGAGCGCATTGAATCCGCCGATCAGGATAAAAAGATGATCTTTATTGACATTCTTGAGAGTAAGTTTATTGATGCGTACATGAAAAAAGCGATGGATTATAGTAAATTTGAGACTCTCCTGAGGAAGGTGGGTGAAATCAGGGAAGGTATCACCAGAGGGATAAGGCTTAGCCTTGGCTTGAGCATTATAGCTGATATTATGGAGGATTGAATCATGTCTTTCATAAAGGTCAAAAGCCTTGACACAAACAAGGTCGGTGTTCTTGAGGACTTTCGGGGTGAGCTAAAGAGGGATCAGTATGTAGTTATTTACACTGAAGAGAAAGGAGAAGATCTGGCACGTGTTGTGGGGATTTCAAGGCAAGGCGAAAACTCCAAGACCAGATACAGATATGTGAGGGATGCAACACCAACGGACATGGAGAGGATGCAAAAAAACGAAAAGGAAAGCAAGAAAGCCTACGAGACCTGTAAGGTAAAGATTAAGGAGCAGGGACTTGAAATGCATCTTCTCAAAGCCTATGTTCCCCTAAACGCCAAGAAGATTTTTTTCTACTATACAGCCGAGGAGAGGGTTGACTTCAGAAAACTCGTCAGGGAGCTTGCGAGAATCTTTAAAAAAAGGATTGAGATGAGGCAGGTGGGTGTGAGGGATGCGGTTCAAATACTCGGATGGGTGGGTATATGCGGTGAGATTCCGTGCTGTATAA
>JALSHX010000273.1 GCA_026982025.1 Aquificaceae bacterium
ACCAACCCTCGTATTCTCCGAGGTATATGTCTCCTTTCTCGTAGCTCTTTGAAACAACTTCCTTTACGAACTCAATGTGCTCGGGATCGGTGGTCCTTATAAACTTGTTGTATGAAATGTTCAGAAGGCTCCAAAGATCCTTAAAGTTCTCCGAGTTCCTGTCTGCCAGCTCCTTGGGGCTGATTCCCTTTTCCTCAGCAGCTTTCTGGATCTTAAGCCCGTGCTCGTCGGTTCCCGTCAGGAAGAAAACTTCCCTTCCCACGAGGCGATTGTATCTTGCAAGCACATCGGCGGCGATCGTTGTGTACGCGTGTCCGATGTGGGGAACATCATTTACATAGTAAATCGGAGTGGTGACATAGAATTTGCCCATGGGAAAAGTATTATAAGCTCTTCAAATATTGTCGGGAACGGATTTTCCCTCAATCCAGTCAAGGATGAGGTTCACAACATCCGAGTCCCTCCCGTAGAAACCGTGGTATGTCTTTCCTCTGCAGGGATTACTTGAAATTTCTGACCCCCCACTAACGGAGATAAATTTTTTATTTGGAGTTGTTAGCGATGAGAACAGTGAATTTGCTGATATATAAGATGAAACAGCACAGTTATCGTTCTTATGATGTACGAATAAAATCTTTTGACTGAAAGATTGCAAGTCTGTGCAAGATGAGAAGTCGGACTGTTTCCCCGTTCTGCAGTATGAGTATGAGTATGAGTTGTCGGATGATATTGTGGCAGTTGAAATTATTCCCTTCACCATGAAGGAGGTGAAATTCGCTCCTGCATACGCAGAAGCAAGTGTGCCCCTGCTTGTCCCGATAAAGTAAATTCCGGAGGGAGAAAAGCCCGTTTGTGAAACTGCATGATTTATAACGGCTTCAATATCCTTTAAAATATCTTGGTCATTATCAATACCATTCGAATCCCAGTCGCCTCCCGACCTGTAAGCACTTGAGACGAATTTCGGATCTGCTGAAATGGAGAGTTCATTTTTGACATCATCTGGCATATCCATCAGAATAACCATATGCCCATTTTTGGCAAAAAGGTCAGCATTTCTGGCTAAAAAGTTATAGCTAACCCAAACTCCCCCGCTGAGATCAATGGAATTGCTGTCGGTTTTTCCACATGGAGTTTTTTCAATTTGAGTGCCGAAATGACATGTCCCTTTTCCTCCGGGAAATAAAACTATTAAATCTGATTTTTTGATCTGAGGTGGTTTAATGAGAAGATATCGGATTTCTGCCGGGGTGGAGCCATCGGTTACATATGCTTTGTATATGAGGTGGGTATTAGGACTTGAAGATTGGGAGGTGTCCTGTTGATCGCAGGAGGAAATGATGTGTGCTGTGATTATAAGCCATATGAGGGATAAAAACATCCTAATCACTATATTAATTCTATGGCAGACCTCCTTATGATGTGGGGGGATATGGAAGATGAGAGTTTTACCCCCGAAAAAGTTTTCTGGTTAATTTCAAAACCTCACCCTCACTGGGTTGAGACTTCAAGGGACAACCTGAAGATGGATTTTAAAGAGACGGGATTCCGTCAGTTTGTCAATCTCTCTTCATCTCACCTAATAACCGACGCCATGCTTATGTTCGGTCTCCAGTATGCTTACGAGACCCAGAAGCTCATTGACGCCCTAAACCCGGTAAGGTTAATGGTCAGGATGAAGCCGGGTAGCTACCTGGGTATGAGCCACCACTTTCTCGGTGCTCCCTTTGAGATAGAGGCGGACGATGTTCTCAGGGAGTTTCTCAACTCCGCAAGGGACATCCTTGAGTCTACGGGTTTCGGAAAATCGGTGGTCGTTCTCTCTTTCAATCCCTACCTTGAGGATGTGGTGCTTTACAACCTCGGCAGGATTTCCAATCTTCGCTACAAGTTTACAAGCTTGAGATAATCAGTAAGAGTTTGCAATGTCAAGGATGATTTCGTCGTAAAATCTGGCGATGGATTCGGGTGCGAGGCAGCGGAGAGGAATTACCTGAACCAGAGCAACTCCATCCATCATCATTCCTATTTTGTAAGCCGCTGCTTGAGAGAGGTCAATAATTCTTCCATCAACATACGGTCCCCTATCGTTTATCCTGACAGTTATGACCTTTCCGTTCTCTTCATTTCTAACAAGCACATAGGTCCCGAGGGGGAGGGTCCTTGAGGCGGCGGTAAATTTAAAGAGGTCGTAAATCTCACCGTTTGCGGTCCTCCTGCCGTGAAACCTTCCGCCGTACCATGAGGCAACACCCCTTTGAATGGCGCAGCCCATTTTTATTTTTATGCCGGGAGCAACCTCCCGGTACTCTTCCTTCAGAAGTTCCGAAAGCATCTTCCTGAATTCTTTTACTTCCTCAATCTGCTTTCTTTTTTTCCCCGTTAAGCTGATGTCAAGGGACAGGTCTTCGCTCGCCCTCAGAGGGAACGCACTTATCACGACAGTAAGTAGTAAAATACCAACCCTCTTCATCCCTTCCTCTTTTAAAGGGGCATGTAATAGGGTCTTATGCTCACCTCACCCTGCGGTGTTCTTATCGGATTTTCAAGGAGTTTTTCAATAAGCTCAAGACTGTTCTTCAAGTCCGAAACATCAAAACCATAAATTCTCCCGAGGTCCTCAAGATTAGGCGCTTTAACTCCTGTTCTTGAAATTTCACGGGCGATTATGAAGGCTCTTAAGTCAACTTCCGGGAAGAGGTCTTTTATGTATGTGAGAACATCACTTGAGTAAACGACGATTCTCGGGAAGCTCATCATCTTTCTTATCATCTCTTCAAGATGGAGCTGGTCGTGAATGCTTACACCCTCCGGTGTTTTAATTCCCGCGATTACCCTCTCTCCGTCAAACATTGCGTGATATATGCAGTAGGACGAGGGGACTTCCTCCCAACCGTTTTCCTGTGCAGTGGTGAGGAAAGCACCCATTGCCTCCCCAGCATCCGAAAAAATTCCTTTGAGCTTTTCAAATTCTTCATCCGAGACCTCAAGGAGAAGCAGGCTCTTTCCGTTTCCGAGGCTCTTTTCCTCGGTGCGGTATTGAAGCTCATCCCAGTTTTTCATAAATAATAGCTTTTGTTCCTTCTCCGATGACGAATTTATCACAGTCTGGATTCTCATCATTTCCTCCGGGCTAAAATATACCTGTAAGATAATGATAACGGAATTCAGGGAAATTCTGCTTGTTCTTAAGGTATTCCTCGTAAACCTTGCCGATGATTCGTTGATAGAACTGCTGACCTCATTTTTCCTTATTTTTGGATTTTTGGCGCTTCGCAGGGTTTTATATACTCTGGAAAGGAGATTCCGTGAGAGTCACGCGCTTCACTTTGTCAGACTTTTCCCGCCTTTAGCTTTTTACGGGCTGACAGCCTTTTCAATAGCCAAGTTTCCTCAGATTGACGCCCTTTATTTACTCCTTGCCTTCTTTTACTCCGCAGTTCTCCTGAGTCTTGCCGGGTCCTTCAAAACCTATGTACCCCTCGGACTGCCCTCACTCCTCGGACTCCACCTCTCGGTAGTTTTAAGCGGAGTAACGGTGTTTTTGTACAACTACGCCCGGGGAAGAAACGAGACCGCCTTTGAACTCTCCCTTTCTTACTTCAAGGTCTTTTCAGCAATCCTGATTTCCATCGTGGTTATCAAGCTCTACGTTCACGTTCTCCACCACCTCGGAGACTCCCTCGCGGGACGAATAATGAAAAGGTCAGCTCTGCTCCTCTTTGTTCTTTACATGGCGGTTACCGTGTCCTGGACCGTGGGGACCGTTGAGTTCTCGCAGGACTTTGTGGTGAAGCTGGCGGTTCTCGTTGCTCTTCTCTTTGGTTACATGGCTCTGATGGTTTACACCGCTTTGAACATTGAAAGATACTTCAGCGGTGTTGAGGGAGTTGATGAGGCGGTTGAGAGCTTCCGACGGTTCATGTACACCCTTGCACTGTTTGTCCTGTACAAGGGAATTGACTTTCTTTTTTCCATTTCTCCGCTGGTCAAGAAACTCGGTGAATTATACGTTCTCAAAACGGACCTCGTAAAGATCTCACTGCTTTCGGTTATTGAAGGGATTTACCTTTTTGCACTTTTAATGACCCTCACGGGTTTCATCAAAAACGCCCTTTACCTTTCCTACATGAAATCGGAAAAGGAAATTGAGGCAGGATCCTTCAGATCCCTCGTTGCCAATGTGGGTTTTTTAATTGCCCTGACGCTGGCACTCGTTGAGCTGGGAATTACTTGGAAGGTTATGGTGCCCGTTGCGGGTGCTCTGGGGATAGGTATCGGTTTTGGTCTTCAAACTATTTTCAACAACTATGTTAGCGGTTTCATACTCCTCCTCAGCAAGAACATCAAGGTGGGTGACCTCGTTGAGCTTGAGGGTTCCGCGGGCAGAGCCATAGGCAGGTCCGCCGAAACGATCTTCGGTAAGGTCGTGAACATTAACATCCTGACTACTGTTATAAGGACTACGGACAATGTGGAGATAGCCATTCCCAACTCGGAATTCATATCAGGGAAGATAATAAATTACTCCATGTCGGACCCCTACATAAGGGTAAGAATTCCCTTCGGAGTTTCCTACTCGTCGGATCCCGAAAAGGTCAGGGAGGTACTTCTCAGGGTTGCCCGCGAAAATCCTATGGTTCTTAAAAAACCTCAGCCTTCGGTATGGTTTTACGAAATGGGTGACAGCGCTCTTATTTTTTACCTTCTCGTCTGGGTTGACATCAGGAAATTCTGGAGGATGAAAGCTTTAAAAAGCGAGATATACTTTTCCGCATGGAAGGAGCTAAAGAAGGAAGGTATTGAAATACCCTTCCCCCAAAGAGACCTGTGGGTCAGGTCTCCGGTGAGGGTTCAGATAGATGAGAGAGGAGTTTTTAAGAGAAGCGGTAAAAGAGGCAAGGAAGGCGCTGGAAATTGATGAGGTCCCCGTAGGCTCGGTTGTGGTAATGAATGAGGAGATTATCGCATCAGCCCACAACCTGACCGAATCTACGGGTGATCCCACTGCTCATGCTGAAATAATAGCACTGAGGGAAGCGGGCAGGACCCTGGGAACATGGAGGCTTGAGGATTGCACCCTGTATGTTACCGTTGAGCCCTGTATAATGTGTGCCTATTCGGCTGTTCTTGCAAGGGTTAAGGAAGTAGTATTCGGTGCACTTGACGAAAAGCACGGGGGAGTTATGAGTCTGTACAATATCTTTGACGATCCGAGGTTAATTCACAGGGTAAGGTGGGTTTACCACCCCCTTGAGGAGTGTTCGGTGCTGATGAGCGATTTTTTCAGGAGAAGGAGATGATCGTCGGGGTCATCAGAGCGGAGTTTTACTTCCCTCACGCGAGGTCTCTAAAGGAAAAGAGAAAGGAGGTTAAGTCCATCAAAGAGAGGCTGAGGAGCTCTTTTAACGTTTCCGTTTCAGAGATTGACAATCATGACCTGTGGCAGAGGGCGACCATCGGCATATCCTTTCTGGGCGGTGAAACCTCCTTTGTTCAGGAGGTACTTGATAAGGTCATGGATGTAATGATTAAAAACTGGTCTCACTTCCTCGTTGATGTAAAAACTGAATTTCTCAAGGTCTGACATCCGCTGTTATAAAATCCGCAACCGCAGATGCGGCTATTGCATCGGGTTTTAGAACTGGTTTAAGTCCCTGAGCGAGAACGTATCCCACGGCTTCCTTTACGATTATGCTTGACCTGTGGTCGGGATTGGGATTTATGTCAAGGTGAACCTCAAAGGGCCTCTCCCCCACCGCGTCTGCGATCATTAGCGCGGTGTAAACTGCCCTGCTCACCTCTTCAAGGAGCCTCTGCCTTATGGAGTTTATCCTCTTTACCCTGTCAACCTTCCAGAATATCTTTGCTCCGTGGTTGGAGTTTATGTGGACTACTACCACCGTGACGAAAATTGTTTTGCTCCTCAGTTGGCGTGAATCACAACCAACGTATATAGCGCTCTCCTCCGACGTTCCGGCTATAAACTTTTTGACCTCTTCAATGCTCTTTATGGCGGGCATCAGTCCTGACCCCCTCCCTCAAACTCAACATTTTTATACCAGCTCGGCTTGAAAAGTATCCAGTGCTTCATGTTCTCAGGACTTCTTGCGTAGCACACTTCACACAGCAAACCCTTCGGTGTTATTTTGGAATTATCATCACAGCAGTCGGTAAGGTTCCAGAACTCGTAATTGTCGTGAAAGATCAGTTTCTGACAGGAAATACACTGGTAAAGCTTGCACCCCTTCCTTTCCAGATAATCTTCAAGCTCTTCCTCTCCTGGGGGATTTTCGCTGAATATGCCTTCAAGGAACTCAATCTGCTTTCTGGAGAGTTCTTTTATCAGCATGATGATTAATTATAAGGGCTATTCCTCACCTTCATAACCGAGGAGTCCCTCAAGGAAGTCTTTAATTTCCTTACCTGCCTTTTTTAGTGCATCTCCCGTTTCACAGTAGGCTTTATTTGCCGAACACCTTATTTTGCAACCGTCCTGTTTTTTCGTATTGGTGGGATACTTCTCCACGCAGTTGTACTCGCACTTCTTGAATTCAATCTCACACTTGTCAAGCTTTCTTATATCCTCACCAGCGTAGGAAAGGGTAAGCAGGGCTAACAGTAAAACCGCCATCATCTCAATAATGGTTTTACTGGCTTTCCTGAAGAATCCCGCAGTTCAAAGTGTATCCCGCAGTTACCTTTACTTTTCCCCACCTTGCCGAGGACTTGACGGGCTCTGACCTTTTCTCCCTGGTTAACCCACGGCTTTCCAACCTTCCCGTAAACGGCCACATATCCGTCCATCTGCTCTACGATGATAACCCATCCGTAGTTGTTGACATCCTTTCCGCTGTAGGCGACCTTTCCCTCTTCAACGGACCTGAAAAATTCTCCGCACCTCGTTTGTATGTAAAAACCTCTTTCGTCTTCTTTGAGGTTTCCCTTCACGGGTGCATAGTAAACGGGTTTCTGAAGGGGCTTTTCTGTGACCACCTTAGCCTGCTGATAGGCACAGCCACCCACAAGCACCATACAGGAAATGAAAATGGCAATCTTCATGGCAGATCACCGTCCATGTGGATTTTGGATGGAGTAACTCCTCTCTGACCCATGTACTTTCCTGCGTAAACCCTTTCCGGCTCACGGTCAAGGGAAGCGAAAACCAGCTGACATATCCTCATTCCCGGATAGAGCCTGATTGGAACGCTGTTTGCGTTGTAAAGTTCAAGGGTAATCTGACCTTCAAAGCCTGCATCCACCCAACCTGCATTTTCTATAAATAGACCCAGCCTCCCCAGAGAGGACCTGCCTTCAACGAAGGCTGTTATGTTTGCAGGCAGTCGTATGTACTCAACGGTAGTAGCCAGGAGAAACTCCTTGGGAAGAATGTCAATGAATTCCTCAACCTGCAAAACCTTTATCCCGTTTATTCCTTTTCTAACATCAATAGGGTCTCTCCCTTCGTATCTTCCGAATTCCCTTCCGAGCCTGAGGTCCACTGAACTGCACTGAATCTGGTCCTCTGTTAAGGGGTCAATTTCAAGCCTGCCTTCCCTGATCAATTCTCTTATCTTTGAGTCGCTCAGTATCATATCTTTATAAAATTATAAAGGCATGAGTTTCAGGGTTTTCGGTTTGCTGATAATCCTTCTCTTTTCCCTGCTTACATTCAGGGTGGTTCAGAATAATCTCGGGGAGATCTCAATTAAAGAAAATATTTCAAGGAGCGTGCCCCTGATAGAAAGGCTCCCCGTTAGAGTACTAACCCTTGAGGCGGTAACCCCTGAGGACGTAGTTCCGGTAAAATGTGAGGGCGTTCCTCCTATAACCTATTCTAAGGTTCCTTCTCTTGAAAGCCTTGATCCCGCCGAGAGAAAGAGAAAGTTTATAGACCTGATCCTTCCCTCAATTTTGCTGGCAAACCTTGAGGT
>JALSHX010000274.1 GCA_026982025.1 Aquificaceae bacterium
TCTCGGTCCTTTATTTACCCTGTAGGTGTATGTTAGTTCCGTTGCTTCTTCTTTTTCCTCAATTGAAACTTCAACGGAATAGGACCCTTCAAGGTAGCCCTCCCTCGTAAAAAAGGACCTCAGCCTCCTTTCCACCGAATCAAGGATCTTCTCATTAAGGACCGCTGGAAGGTCCGCCCTGACCTTGTCAAAAATCTCCTGAATCTCTCTATCTTTACCCGAATAGAGTATATCTTTAATCAGGACCTTTCTGCCCTTTTTGAGATTCACATCAACTATTACTTCCTTGCTCTGTCTGTTTACTTCCTCCCTGAGATTCACCCGTGCGGTCAGGTAGCCTTTCTTCTTCAGTTTTTTTACCGCTTCTTGTATGATTTCATCAACCGCTTTTCTGTCGTAATAGGGAGGGAAGTCCTCTTTGAGATTTCCTTTGACTCTCAGTTTATACCTTTCTCCTTCCTCAATGAAAAATATTATTTCACCTTCAGAGTAGCTGTAGCTGACCTTCGCATCAAGGAAACCTTTTTCCCCGTAAGCCTCCTCAACGGCATTCTTCGCCCTTTGAAGAAAAAAAATGTCTATTCCCCCGCCCTCTTTGAAGATCAGCTCCCTCAGTCTTGACTCTTCAAAATATTGATTTCCCTCAAAACTTATTCTGAACCTCCTCCCTTCAATAACCGAGTATTCGGGGACCGCAATCTTTCCCTTTCCTGTTAAAGCCTTTATCGTTGCAATAGGGTGGGTCAGAAGATTTGTAAATCCGTGGAGAAATGAGGTTAAAATTCCGCGAAAACCTCCTTTTGAGGAGGGGAATAAAACCCTCGGGAAGGGTTTTTTAAGTTCCTTTCCCTTTGAACCTCTGTAATAAACTATGTTTTCGTAAAATCCCAATCGGGAAAGGAAGGAGGATGCCTTCTCTTGGGCGTCCCTTACCGCCGACTCATTGAATACCGTACCGGGAATAATCCCTATGTCTCTTCTTACCCTGTCCCACGAGACGGACTTGAGCCCTTCAAATATGGGGTAGCCCATAAAGTAAAGGTCCCCTTCGTTAATTCTGACAACAACATCCAAAAAACCTCCTTCCTTCTCTTTTATCTCAATTTGCACCTCCGCGTTGAGAAATCCCCTCTCCCTGTAAAATCTTTTGAGATTCAGGGAGGCATTTTCGGGGTCAAACTCAATAAGAGGCTCTCCTTCCCTAACGCCGATAAGATTCTTTATCTCATCGTCTCCTGCAAACCAGTTCCCTTTAACTTCAACCTTTTCAACGAGGGGATATCTCTCCACAAAGATTACAGTATCCTTTCCCTTTACGCTTATCTTGATGTCCTTGACATCCTTTAAGTTCTGAAGAGCCCACAGCAATAGGGTCAGGTCCTCTTCTTTTTTAAACTCCAAAAAGTTGCTATTTCTGAGGGGATAGTTTGATTCAATGATAACATCGGAAAAAGATGTTGATAGGGCAAAAAAAAGCAGACACAGAAGAATCATTTTCATAAATGAGTATAATGTAAGCGATGATAAGCAGATACACGAGAGAGGCAATGGGACGCCTCTGGAGCGACCTCAGCAGATTCAGGAGATGGTGGAAGGTTGAGCTCGCGGTTCTGAAGGCGTGGTCGGAACTCGGGAAAGTACCGCCGAAGGCGGTGGATGAAATTGAAAAAAAAGTAAAAGTAGATGAAGCGACTTTAAAGGAGATCAGGGAATACGAGAAAAGGTACAGGCACGATGTGCTTGCCTTTGTGTCCGCCGTTTCCAGACAGGCGGGTGAAAACGGCAGGTACATTCATCTGGGGATAACTTCGTCGGACATTATTGACACCGCCCTCGCCATCGCAATGAGGGAAGCCCTTGAGCTAATCGTTGAAGGGGTTCGTTCCCTGATGGATCTGATTAGGGAGCTTGCCTTCAGGTACAGGGATACGGTAATGATGGGTCGTACCCACGGTGTTCATGCGGAACCCATAACGCTGGGGATTAAGTTTGCGGTCTGGTATGACGAGATGGGAAGAAACCTCATGAGGCTAACCTCCGCAAAGGAAAGGGTTTCGGTCGGGAAGATTTCGGGTGCCGTCGGAACCTACTCCAATGTCGATCCGAGGGTTGAAGAAATAGCCCTTGGCCGGCTTGGTCTTAAACCGGAAGGAGCCTCAACTCAGGTGGTCCACAGGGACAGGCATGCGGAGTATATCTGGTCTCTGGCCATCACAGCCTCCTCCCTTGAGAAGTTCGCAACTGAGATCAGGCACCTTCAGAGAACAGAAGTTCTTGAGCTTCAGGAGCCCTTTAAAGAGGGTCAGAGGGGCTCTTCCGCTATGCCTCACAAGAAGAATCCCATTCACTCGGAGAGGATATGCGGTCTTGCACGGCTGGTAAGGTCCCATCTCATCCCCGCCCTTGAAAACGTTTCCCTCTGGCACGAGAGGGACATCTCTCACTCGTCCGTTGAAAGGGTTATTCTTCCCGATGCCTCAATTGCCCTTGATTATATGGTTCACCTGTTTAGCGAAATACTGAAGGGGCTCGTGGTGAACGAGGAGAGGATGAAGCGGAATATGGACCTATCGCTGGGTCTTTACTGTTCCTCAAAGGTTCTCGCCATCCTCTCGGAAAGGGGAATGGACAGGGACAGGGCATACGACATCGTTCAGAGGCTCGCAATGGAGAGCTGGGAGAGAGGCATCCCCTTCAGAGACATCCTGAGCAAAGAGGAAGAAGTTCTCAAATACATAGCTAAGGACGAGATTGAGCGAATTTTTGATCCGAGAGAATTCGTCAAAAACAGGGATAAGATCTTCGGGAGGGTTTTCTCTTAGGAAATTATCTCTTCAAGTCTTTCCCTTAGAACCTTGTAGGCTGTCTCCCTGATTATTGATTGAATGTCAACCTCCTCCATTGCCCTCTCAATTTCCTTTCTTATCATATCCGCTATCTGGGTGTGGAGGTCCGCTATCTTTTCTTCAAGTACCCTTTGAACCTCCTGAGAAATGTCTCCCACTTCAACCCGCGGTGCGGGACCAGCGGGAGGTACCTCCGCCTTTTGCTGTTCAATTATCTTCCCGAGGGCTTCAAGGGCGGGGATCTCCTCTTCCTCCTCCTGGGCGGGTTCCTCAACGGCGGGCTGGGGCTGAACTTCCTCTTGGACGGTTTCAAGCTCCTGCACTACCTCTTCCACGGGTTCCGGAGGGATTTCCTCAACGACTTCCTGAGGTTCGGGCTGAGGTGGCTGAGGCTCAGGCTCAGGAGCAGATGGGGCAGGTGCCTCAGCGGGTGCGGGAGCGGCAACCTTTGCTACGAACTCCTTAATCCTTGAGGGGTCGGTGTCTCTTGAAACCGAATCTTTCTTCTCAAGGGGTATGTTTTCAACATTGATGGGAAAGAGGTCGTCAACGAGGATTATGTAAGGTTTATTCTTCATATACTGGTCGTTTGCCATGTCAATCAGTCCCTTCTCCGCAATGACACCGGAGATGGCGTCAAAGACAACGACGGAGGCGTCTGTTCCCTGTTGAATTGCCTGCCTGACCGTTTTAACGCTTACCACCTCGTACTGACCACCGAGAGCACTCTTTATTGAATCTATAAGGGTCTGATCAAAGGAGACTATTAAGACCTTTCCTCCACCCTCAGCAACAGGCGTTTCCTGTGGGGGCGGTGGCGCGGGTGAAGGTTCTGTCGCCGGCTCCCCAGAGGGAGTAGTTTCCGCAGTAACTTCGGCAGGAGGTGTCTCCTGTGTAGCTTCAATCTCGGAAGCCATTTTTGCCGCTTCTTCCGCAACCTCTTCCACATCAAGGGTTGATGGTTCAATTTCCATCTCGGGTTCTGCGGGGACCTCCTGAACCTCCGCAGTAAGGGATGTGGGTTCAATCTCCATTTCTGGTTCTTCGGTTGAAGGAGCCGGTTCGGAGGGAATTTCGGCAGGAACCTCTGCGGGGGGAGCTTCTGTAAGCTTTGCGCTTATGTTCTGGGGGCTTTCGTCCCGGGGCACCATCATCTTTGCGGGGGCAATGATGTTGTTCATGTCAACGGGGAAAAGCTCGTCGTAAAGAATGATGTACTTGGCATTGCTGAACTTCTTTGTATAAAGGGTGTTGATGTCTTCCTCGGAAATTGCTCCCGATATGGCATCGTAAACCACAACCTCAATATCAGAAGGGATCATCTTGATTGCTTCTTCGCTGTTTTTGGCTATGAAAACCTCGTGATCGGAGAAGGCTTCTTTAAGGCTCTCCGTTAATGTCTTATCAAAGGAAACTATAAGCACCTTCATGCCTTTCACCTCACTTCTTTGTAATTCTATGACCTAAAATGGCATCTACAATCCTTTTCATCTCTTCCGCGCTCTCTTCCGGAATTAACTTCAGGGTTGCAAGGGTAAGCCTGAGGGCTTTGATCCTTGATATTAGCTCTTCGGTTAGGGTTTCTCTTCTCGTTACCTGGAACTCTTTGAGGGTAAAGTAGAAGATGCTCAGATAAAGGAGCAGGCTTGCCGTCAGGAGTCCTATGTAAAGTGGCTTATCGGATATAAAAATTAAGTATCCCATCAGGTCAACCTTTCTCACATACAGGTACAGCACTCCTTCCTCAATGTTCAGGGTCATCTGAGTGTACTTCTGCCGGTCTATTGGAGCACCCACATTTGAGGTTACGAACTTTCCGGTGGGTTTCCTTGAGAGCATGATAACCGTTTCCTCCGGGAAAGGAATGGGAACCCTTTTCTTTTCCTCCTGAACACCGGAGAGAAAGGTGGTAATGTTAGAAAGGATCTTCATGTCTCTCGTATATAGGTAATCTGTGAAGGATATGTACAGGGATGCAATTACGAACACCAACAAGAATAACCACAGAAGGAATATAAAAACATTCCTCATCTAATTTCCTCCCACAGTTATATCGTCAACAAGCAGTGATGGAGAACCCACATCCCCATAAAACCTCAGATCACTCCCCACCTCAACTATTTTATTCCATAGATCAATAATATTTCCAGCTATGGTAACACCCCTCACAGACTGAACCAATTTCCCATTTTTGTAAATTACTCCTGAAGCTCCAAGTGAAAACTCCCCAGAAATAGGATCAACCGTGTGAAGACCCATCACCTCAAGAACGACGAAAACCTTTTCCCTCATGTAAAGCATATCTTCAAAACTGCCTTCTCCTTTTTCAATAAACAAATTCGTATATCCGGAGGAAGGGGGGTTTTTGAAGCTTTCTCTAACGGAGTTGCCCGTCGGCGGTTCTCCGGATGTGCGCGCGGTGTAGAGACTGTGCAGGAAGTTTTTGAAAACGCCTTTTTCAATGACCGTAGTTTTTGCCGACGGAAATCCCTCTCCGTCGTAAGGATAAGTTGAAAATCCACCCGGAAGGGTGCCGTCATCAATCACCGTCAGCTTTTGGGATGCCACCTCCTCGTTTCTTTTATCCTTGAGAAGGGTTTTATCCTTAATCAGGGAATCGCCGAGGAACATACGGGCAAATGCACTCAAAATCATGGCGGAGGAGTCCCTGAATAGAATCACGGGCATTACCTGTGTTTTAACGGGTTTTGGATTAAGCAATGAGGTGGTTTTAAAAACCGCATCTTTTACTATATCTTCCGTGTCTAAGCTTGAGAGCTTTCTCTCGCCCCTGAACTCGTAGCTAATGGAGGAATCCTTTCCATCCTCCGCAACGGCGGCAATCATGGCGGTGTAATGGGTTGCATCAAAGGAGTACTCTATTCCCCTTGAGTTAAAAAAGGACACCTCTGTTATTCTCTCGGTCAGGGACGACTTTCTCACATCTCTGATTCTTCCGTCCCTTTCTTTTGCTTTCTTTTCCAAGCTTATAACAAAATCAATTTTGTCTTCCAAGCTCCTGCCGACCCCCTCTTGATCAAATACGGATTCACCGCGAGATATTTTAAGTTCGTCAACAAAGTCGCCGGCGGGATCCGGATTTTGCAGTTCCCACATCTGAACAGCACTGTCAAGAGCTTTAACGAGAGTTTCCCTGCTCAGGTCGGTCGTGAAGGAAAATCCAATCCTGTTATCCTTGAGGATGCGTATTCCGACTCCTGCTTCTTCGGAGGTTGACAGGTTTTCCAGCTTTTCCGAGGAGCTTTCAATTTTTGTTTTTTTTGTCCTCTGAAAGTAGATTTCAAATTCAAACCTTCCTTTTAGATGATCCCTTATGAGGCTGACTATTTCCTTCATCTCCATGATTTTAACCCAACAATTTTTTTTGCTTCTGCACCTCTTTTCTCCTGTCCCGACCTATGATGTAAATGACTCTGTTCATGTGAAGAATTCTGGAAACGGTACCGGGATCGAGCCTCTCTGATAGGTAAACCCTTATTCCCCGATCCTCACTCCGCTCGTTTTCTCCTGCCTCAAGGGGAAAGTTGGTGGTAATTATGGTGCTCTTTAGGTTGTTGTAGCGAAAGGAAATAATGTAAGAAATTACCTCTCTCTGCCAGTCGGAAAGCCTCTCGCTTCCGAGGTCATCAAGGACTATCAGAGGGATGTTGAGTATCTTTTTTATTGCTCTGTTGATTTTTCTCTCTTCAATGAGGGATTTGAGGCGATAAATGAGGTCTTTAGTATCAAAGAAAGCACCCTTCACTCCCTTCTTCCTGTATATTTCTTTGAGAATTCCCACTGCAAGGTGGGTTTTTCCCACTCCGGGAGGACCTACGAGGGTCAGACCCGCTCCATTCTCTGGATTGAACTCCGCGGAGAAGATTTTGGCTTCCTTAAGGGCATCAGCCTCGGAGCTATTTCCTTCGTCGCAAGAGTAATTTTCAAATTCTACTCCCCAGAACCTTTTGGGAATCAGGAGGGTTGCGTTAATGTCCTGACTGTTGAACCGGCAATGGCAAAGCTCAACCTTCCCGTCTTCCTTCTTTAAAAAACCTGTCCCCCCGCAGAGTTCACAGCCTCCCATCAGTGATAGTTTAAACCCGATGTTGACCTTAAATAAACCCTTATGTAGTCATAAAGGCTTATATAGGCAAGGGCAACGGATGCCCAGAGAAGGGCGGTTCCGATCCAGAACCCGGAAAGGATTAGAAGAACGGAGGTAAACTCAAGAAAGGTTTTTGCCTTTCCCAGAACAGATGCTGATATAACCACCCCCTGCTGAACGGCAAGGCTTCGCATAAAGGAGATGGATAGCTCCCTAACGAGGAGCAGGATAACCGGAAGTGCCTTGACCATCTGAACTTCAATCATTGCGGTGAGGGCGGAAAGGACGAGGACTTTGTCCGCAAGGGGATCAAGAAGCTTTCCCAAGGTGCCCTCCTCACCCCTTTCCCTTGCGACCTTACCGTCAATCAGGTCGGAAAGAGCACCTGCAAGGAAGAGCACAATAGCCATAGCCGTCTGGTCCATAAGGATAGCGCCTACGACGGGAAGGGCTATAATGATTCTGAAAAAGCTCAGGTAGTTCGCCATACACTTAGAATTATAAGCCATGGAGCTTGTTCTGTCATTTGCTCTGGGAGTTCTTTCGGGGCTCATATACAGCGAGCACATATACAGGCAGGCATCAATATTTCCCTCCCGAAGTCTCCTGTACTCTTTCTGGATTAGGATTTTAATCCTATTTATTCTGATGGCCTTCGTAGCAATTGCGGGAGGTCTTTATCACCTCCTTTCCTTTTCCGCCGGAAATCTGATGGGAAGAGCTTTTCACATTGCCCTGAGGCTGCGCCTGACTGTAAGATAAATAAAGTGGAAGCCCTGAATAACATAGCGGTCCTATTTAACGAACCCCTTGTCCAGTTTTTTATTTGGGTAGCTGTTCTTTACATTATAGGGAGTGTTTTCGTTGACAGGAGGCTCGCCTTCTGGATCGGGATCGTAAGCGCCTCTTTCTTCTGGATCAAAACGAAGGAGCTTTCGGTTGCTCTCAAAGGATGGGCAATAGTCCTTTCGGTTATCAT
>JALSHX010000275.1 GCA_026982025.1 Aquificaceae bacterium
CTGGGTTCCCGCTCCTTTCATTGCATCAAGCATTTCTCTGGGATAATGACCCTGCCTCTCGAGCCGTTTCCTGCCTTCTTTCCCTGAGTAGGTTTGAGCTATGTTTATCATGGTTTTTGCTATGATATCCGAAACCTCGTCCCATGTCACCCTGATAAACTTATCTTTTCCCCTCTGAAAGTACTTCTCGGGCGGTTTACCCGTTTTTGGATCCCTTGGAAACCCGTCCTTGTACCACTGATAGAAGCCCTTTCTAACCATGGGTCCCTTTACCCTTCTGTCTCCGTAGAACCTCCTCATGAGGGAAAGCCCTTTGTTACAGCACCTCGGGTCCCATCTGTGGCTTGCTTTGAGCCCGTAGAGATCGGTGGCTTCCCCGAACCTGTAGGTAGGCTCAATACGGGTGACGACACCGTTTTTGACCTGTGCCCTCAGGAGGCAGTTGTGGGTGTCGTTGGGTGCGCAAAGGAAGATGAAGGAATCTTCAGACCTGAATATGTCCCTGTACATTGTTTCCCAGTCTCTTTCCGGGTAGTGAAGAATGGGATTATCAACCTTTACAACGGGTTCAAAAACCCTGAGAGAAAAGGTGGGCTTTGCAAGAAGCGCAAGGGAAAGACCGCCGGCCTTCAGGAGGTCCCTTCTGCTAAAATTCATGTCACACCTCCTTTTTCCTGTTCTTGAACCCCCTCGGTTAAAGGAGTAAACTTTATGATATATCTCATGTTAATAAGTATGTACCTTCATGAGTCTCTTGTCAAGAATTTTTAGAATAAGAATATCTTTAAATCAATAAAAAATTATAGACCCATAGCACAAGGTTTTTTAAACCGCCGGGGAAAGCTTCAGGCATCAAACACTTCAACTTCCCCTCGATGCGGGGTCCTTTGAATGCCCGTACCAGCAAACTACCTCTAATAACTGCTTTTAATAATTGACTTCATGCTCAGAAAATCGTAATATATCCAAAAGGTCCCAGGGAGGTGGACGATGATAGCGGATTCGGTTGTTGAAGTGGTTGAGGGATACCTGTCCCTTGACGACCTTGCGAAGCACAATGCCAATCTTCTCTACTCCCTTCCTGCAATGGGAAACATCCTCTCGGGAGAGGTTATGAAGAGCTACATGCTGACCCGAATTCTCAACAGAGAGGAGAGGAGAATGCACGAGGAGGGATGGTGGTACCAGCATCAGCTTTCCGTTCTCGGTCCCTACTGTTGCGGGTTTTCCGCAAGGGACATTGCAATTAACGGACTTACGGCAAATACACCCATAATGCCCAGATCAAGGGCTCCCAAAAGGCTCAGGAACCTTCTTGATCAGTGTGCAAACTTTATTTGCCTCATATCTCAGGAGGTGGCGGGAGCGGTTGCCCTCAATGACCTTATAACCATTGCCTCCTCCTACGTCTGGTTTGAGGAAAAGTTCAGAGGCAGAAAGTACTCTACCGATTACATTTCCCATGCATTCCAGAGCTTTCTGTACAACATTAATCTTCCCTTCAGGAGCGGAAACAGCCCCTTTACCAATGTTACCCTTGAGTTCGGCAAACCCGCACCATCCCTTGCGGAGGAAAAAATCGTCATAGGGGGAGAGGTTCTAAATTACACCTACGGTCAAATTCCTCAGGAGGTTATGAACAGGGTCTCCCATGGCTTTCTTAAAGCCATGTGGGAAGGAGATGCGGATTCCAGACCCTGGACCTTTCCCCTGATTACCGTTCAGATAACCGACGACTTTGATTGGGAAAATCCAGTTTTTCTTGAGTTTCTTGAGAACCTTGACCGACACGGAGGAGCATACTTTGAAAACTTCCTTAGCGAACCCTTCTTGAAAAACGGTATTGAGCCGAGGGATCCCGCCCTTCAGAGAAGCTTCTGCTGCAGGTTTCAGGTTGATCTGGGTGAAGTCCTTAAAGTCTCAAACACGGGTTCCGTATTCGGAAACGCGCCGGGAGTGGGATCGGTCGGTGTCATTTCAATAAACTTCAACAGACTCTGCTGGATCCACAGAGGTGATGAGCGTGGTCTTCTTGCCCACCTTGAACAGATCCTTGAGATGGCGAGGAGCGTTCTGAACAAGAAGAGGGAGTTTATAGAAAAAAATAAAAACCTTTACCCAACCTTCTTTTACTACATGAAGGACCTGTCAACTATGTTCAATACCCTTTCCCTTTTGGGCGGAGATGAGGGCCTTATAAACTTCGGCTTTGCGGTAAGGGACGATAACGGGAAAATTATTGAGGATCGGTCGGGACTTTTCCATCCGGATGGCCTTGAATTTGCCGGGAAGGTCTCTTCATTTATTAATTCCAAGCTTCAGGAGTTTATGGAAAGGGATGAGGTGCCGTGGAACTTTGAGTACGCACCGGGAGAGACAGCGGGTCCCACACTTGCAAGGAAGGATCTTGAAAGGTATCCTTCAATCTTCGTAAGGGGAAATCCTGATGGTTCTGGAGTTTTCCTGACTTCTGGTTTCCAACCTCCCTATCAGGCGGGAAGTTTGTTTCGCCAGCTTGAGGTATCAGCGATAACCCAGAGGTTTGCAACCGGGGGAAGTATCCAGCACATTTTTTTAAATGAAAAAACCGACCGCTTCGCGGTGAGAGAGTTTATAAGGAGAATTTTCAGCTCCATGCCCATCATTTACATTACCATAACCCCTACTCTCACCATTTGCGGTGATTGTTCTTACAGAATGACGGGAGAGTATTACAGTTGTCCCAATTGCGGTAGCAACGACACCATAATCTATTCAAGGGTCATCGGTTACTACAGACCCATTGCCAGAAAGGTAAGGAGTGTAAGCAAGGAGGTGTGCTTGTTTGAAGGCGATGAGAATTACTGGCAGGGTGGAAGGAGAGCGGATTGGGTGACTAGGCTCAAAATCAGTGGTGATCTTCTGGAGAGGACAAGATGGGACTGAAGTTTGCTTCTCTGAACTATTCATCAAGGGAAGTTGAAGGACGGTGGAGCATTCTTGTCTTCCTTCAGGGATGCAACTTCAGGTGCAAACACTGCCATAACTGGAGGCTCGTTCTTGGGCTTGAAGAAGAATACCTGGACGAAGATACGGTCCTTTACGAGGTGGTCAAAAATCCCTTTATTGACTGCCTGGTTATTTCGGGAGGTGAGCCTTCCCTTAGAAAGCCGGAGGAGGTGGTGAGCTTCATAAAGAAGGTGAAGAGGGAAAGACCGGAGATCAAAGTCAGAGTTGATACAAACGGTTCAAGACCTTTCTTCATCAGGGAATTAAAGCCCTTCGTTGAGGGGTTTGCAGTTGATGTTAAGGCTCCTCCATACGACCAAGAACTTTACTCTTACACCGCGGGTGTTCCCGTTGATACTGGGAAAATACTGGAGAGCCTATACGAGGCGGACGGGATGGAATTGACGATTTTCAGAACGGTAAAGTACCCATGGCTGGGAAGGCTTGAGCTGGAAAGGATCAGGGATTTTCTTTCCGGTTTTTCATCACCCTTTTATCTCAACCCCTTTGCCCCTGTGCCCTCCTGTCCCTTTAACAGATAACAAGCCCCTCCTTTCCGCTCTGGCTCCCTGCCTGCTTTTCCTCCTTTTTAATTTTTCCTCTATCAACCTGATCACCTCAAGCTTTCTCTCGTAGGTGCAGTAGTCTGGAGCAAGAAGATGGGGAGGCTTTGCCTCCGCGGTCAATCGGTGGACCACAGTCTCGGGGTGTATGTACTCAAGGAACAGGGAGGCTTCTTCGGTGTACTCCTCAATGCTCAGAGGTCTGAACCCTCCCTCTTCGTAAAGCCTTGCAAGAGGAGTGTTCCTCATTACATAAATAGGATGGATCTTCACGCCGTCAATGCAGAGCGCGCTAAGCAATTTTGCGGTTTCAAGAAAGTCCTCCCTCCCCTCACCGGGGAGTCCGATTATAGTGTGTACGCAGACCTTAAGTTCCCTCTCTTTTGCTCTGATCACCGCATCAACCAGATCGGATAATCCGTGCTTCCTGTTTATTCGCTTGAGGGTTTCAAAATTGGCAGTCTGAAGACCCAGCTCAATCCACACCTCGTACCCCATCTCCGAATAGCTTCTGAGGAGGTCAAGCACATGGTCGGGAGCACAGTCGGGCCTTGTGCCAACGTCAAGCCCAACGATTTCCGGAAAATCAAGAACAGAGTCGTAATACTCTTTCAGTTTTTCAAGGGGGAGATAGGTGTTTGTATAGGACTGAAAGTAGAGGAAAAAGAGGGTCTTTCTTCCATATCTTTTTCTCGCCCTTTCAATTTCTCCCCTAATCTGCTCCCTGAGGGAAGTTCCCGGGTCAATGTGCTCTGGTTTTGAACCCCTGAAGCAGTAAATGCACCCGCCCCTTCCCTTTGTGCCGTTAATGTTTGGACAGGTAACGGGAATTGCCACAGGAATTTTTCTTACTCTTACAGAATACTTTTCTCGGCAGTAATCTCTAAAGAACTTGATAACAGAGCTTTTCATATATATAATGTAATTCATGATGATTTACTCAGATACCGTGAGATACGCCTTGATGGCACTATCTTACCTCGCTTCCAACAGGGGAAGACTTGTTAAGGCGGACGAAATTGCCCAGAATCAAAATATACCCAAGCCCTTTCTCTCAAAAATTCTCCACGAGCTTTCAAGAAGGGATGTCCTCTCTTCAGTCAAAGGTCCGAAGGGAGGTTTTGCCCTAAAAGCAGACCCATCTAAGCTTACAATGTGGGATGTTGTTGTTCTGCTCGGAGAGGAGGGCAAGTTCAACACATGCGTATTGATGCCCGACAGGTGCGAGGAGTACGAAACCAACCCCTGCGCCATCCACCACCGATGGGAAAAGCTGAAGAAAAAGATCGTGGAATTCTTGAAAGAAACCACAATTGAAGACCTTATAGAGGTGGAGGAAAAGCACCTGTCTAATATTCTTTCCTAATTTTTAATAGCAAAGAAGCCCTCTCCCTCTTTGTAGGAGATGGCAAGGGTTGATCCCCGCGAGAGGTTTCCGCTGAATGAGTACCTCTTAACTCTTTCTTTAAAGGCTGTTTCCCTCACAATAAGCTCAATTCTGCGGATCCCCGGCTCAAAAAGGAACTCCTCGTAAACATAGATGGACGCATCTCTTCTCAAGCCCCTCGGCTCATGCACTTTTCTGTGAACCCTCTTCCCATCAACATTTAAAATCACCTCAACGGGAGACCTTTCAACAGTGATGTTTTCTATCTTCTGCATGTGCTTTAGTTTGCTGTAAACCTTTTGGGCCTTCTTTACCCCCAAGGAACGGTACTTAAAGGAGAGAACTACAAGGCTTTTGCCTTCCGGATAAAAATTAACTTTGTGGGTCGTCAAAGGATGAAAAGTAAGGAAAGGAATTGAAAAAATCAGGCTTGCGGTGATGTAGTGAACCTTTTTGTGTGAGATAAATCGGGGACCTTCTTTGAGGTCTTCTCCTTCGCCGATTGAATTAATAAAGTCCTCTACCTCCGGGCTCACATTTTCGGTTGAGGGAGCCTCAAGTATCAAGATTTTCCCCCTCTGAAGATTTTTAAGGAGTCTCGGCCTCCTCACGCCCGAAAACCTTTCCTCGGTCCAGAGGGTCCCTTCCCTGAAGTAGCAGTCGGGACCGTCGCAGGTGATCAGAACAACCGCTTTGCAGTTTTTAAGAATATCCCTCATCCACACGGCGTTTACCGCCCCGGTGCAAGGAACCTTAAAGCTTAGCATTCCTTCGATCCCTTCCACCTCACCCGAGAAGGGGCACCTGAAAACCACCGCCTCTGGTTTTTGGGAGTTAATCCTCTCCAGAATTTCTGCGATGGGAAGGGTCGGAATTGAGCTCGCCCCGTAATTGCATGAACCCACACATATCCCGCATCCTGCACACTTGTCTTCAATTATGACCGCCTTCTTCTCCTTTTCGGAAATAGTTTTCATGTAGATTGCTTCATAGGGGCAGTCTTTGAAGCACTGCTCACAGCCCTCGCACTTTTCTTCAATAATCTCCGCGGGAGGGTTTCTTTTTCCCTTTACGAGCCACGGAAAGGCGATTAAAAGCCCGAAAAATCCCAGCAGAATCAACCAGCCGGCTGAGGGCGGAAGGTACTTGAGGAGGGGATAACCCGTCAGGTAAAACCAGTCAAGACTCATTGAAAAGGGAACCGAGCCCAGATCTGCCGGAGGGTCGCTTTTTGCGGGGAAAACCAGAGATATTACTATGAGGTATGCGGTGGTTAGCACCATTAAAAATTTCGGTGGAAGGATCCGCGGTCTGGAAATCCTCATTACATGAATCCAGAGGGTAAAGATGAGGAGAATGGTTACGGCTATGTGTCCGAAAAGGAGAATTCTGAAAAGACCGCCGAGGTTCTTAAGGTCGGTACCGAGAAAGGCACTCATAAGTGCGTGTCCGAATATGTGGACCTCGGTGAGAAACTTGGCGGTGAGGATGCCCGTCAGCTGAGCCCTCTGGTCCCACACCAGAAGGTAGCCGGTGAGCCCGATTAGGAAGAATATGACCAGCGTGCTTACTCCCGAAACCCATGCAACCCATCTGAACATTCTGAACCTGTCGGTCAGAATCATGTGGATCATGTGAAGAACCGCAAAGAAAATGAGACCGTCCGAAGAGTATCTGTGAATACCCCGCATGAGGTTTCCGAGGAAGGTAGCTGAGATTTTTTCAACCGAGGCGTGGGCTTTCATGGGGTCAACATCGTAGAAAAAAAAGAGGTATATTCCCGAAAGGGTATCAACTATCAGGAGAAATACGGTTATTGCTCCGAGGTAGTAAAAGGGGTTAAACCTTGAGGAGTAAACCTCGGACAGGAGAAGGGTTATTTTTTGAATGGTTCTGTATGCGGGGCTTATGGTTATGATTTCCATTCCTGCACCCTTATAAGTGATTACCCACTCACAGCCATCTCTTTTATAATAAGAATTGTTGATAAATTTATCATAATAAAATCTTATGACTCGCATCAGCACATCTTATAGAAAAATGAGTAAAGGGTCATAAACTAAATTGTAGTGGTGAGTGAATAAGCATTTACGGAGGTGGTCGGGATGAGTGAGGAGCGGAGAGTTCCCTTCCTTCAGCTGGTGTTTGATGACTTTATCTTGCTCCTTTTCATAGGAGTAGCCGTTTATGCGGTTTCCTATCTCATCTGGGGACTTATTGAGATTGCATGGGTTCCGCCCATCCCCGATGAGATAAGGTCCGCCCTCTTAGGGAGGTAAGTGTCATGGCTTTGCTTCCGCCTAAGGAGGAGTGGTTCGGTCAGAAGGTATCGGGTGATGAAAAGATCTGGATGGGAATGGCATTCGTTGTTTCCATATTCCTCTTTGTCTGGATGATTATCTGGCATGTTTACGCGGGTCAGAACCCTTCATTTACCACATACAGGACAACCCCTGAGGAGTTCTACGCCCTGACGGAGGCATTCATTAATAAGTACAAGGTAGGTGAAGAGAACGGAGTCCCCGTGGTTAAGCCGCCCCCGGGAAGCGATGTCTTTATTCTGGGAAGACAGTTCAGGTGGGAGCCCGTACTGATCCTGAAAAAGGGTGAAGAGTACAGGTTTCACATCTCATCCCTTGATGTCCTTCACGGATTTTCAATTCAACCCGTCAACATGAACTTCATGGTTTACCCCAAGTACGACTATGTGCTTACCTTCAAGCCCACCTCCGCAGGGGAGTACGCAATAGTCTGCAACGAATTCTGCGGTATCGGTCATCACATGATGATCGGCAAGATCATCGTTGAGGAATAGGGAGGTAAATGCCATGGCTGTGGCAGTTCCCGAAGGCAATTATTTCAGAATCTGTGATGTTACGGGTTTCAAGGTGGATGTAAGGGCTGAGCTCATAGCCAAGGTTAATGCGGTTATGGCGGTTGTTTCCTTTCTCATAGCGGTCATCGCTGCACTGATGCTCGTTCTAACAAGGTG
>JALSHX010000276.1 GCA_026982025.1 Aquificaceae bacterium
GGCTATAATCCCCTTGTTAAGGTCTTTAAGTATGCTTATGACCTCCTGAAGCTCCTCCTCGCTGTAAACGAGTTCCTTCCAATTGATCTTAACAAGGTGGCATTTGTTCAGGAGGGGCAGGTAGTTGACCTTTTCAAAGCCAAAGTCGTCAATACAGAAGGTAAATCCCCTGTCAACAAGCTCATTGACCGCCCTGAGAAGCTCGTTTGTAATGCTCCTGTTTTCCACAAGCTCAATGCCGACCAGCTCCGCCGGCAGAAGCTCAAACATGGTTGTCTCAAGAAACAGAGACGGGACATTGACGAAGACAAGCCTTCCTCTTCCGATCTTTTCCGGATTGACATCCGCAACTATGTTAACCGTTATTGAAGTAGCCTTGAGGAGGTCAAGCCCTTGAGGAAACTTTTTCGTCTTGATGTCCTTGAGCATAACCTCGTAGAAGGCGATGTTCCCCTCTCTGTCAAAGATGGGCTGTTTAAAAAGCATATACATGTCAACATTCCTTACACTGACTATATAACGGTAAAACTGCCCGCGGATTTAATCTCTCCCACGAGGTAAAGAGACCCGAGGGCGAGAACATCAAAGTTAAGTTCCCACACATCCGCGGGACTGTTAAGTATTTTAACACTCCGAAAGCCCTTCTTCCTTGCCTCTCTCTCAAGCCTCTCAACGGGCACACCTCTGTGGTGGCTCACCGCCGTTAACAATATTGAATTTCTGAACTTTCTGATAATCTCAAGTGAATTTTCCCATTCCTTACCATCCAGTCCCGTGAAGAGTATTTCAATGCCGGGAAACATAAGGTCAACCCCGCTCATCACCGTCCTCACCGCATCAGGATTGTGGGATCCGTCAACTACCAGTAGGGGCTTTTCCCTTAAAATTTCCATCCTCCCTTCCCACCTTGCCTTTGAGAGGGCGAGGCGAACCCTTTGCTCCTCAAGAGGAGTAAAGAGGTGTGCTCCGACCAGTGCAAGAGCTGAGTTGTCCGCTTGCCACCTTCCCGGTATCCCGAGGATAACCTCGTCAAGGAAGAGGTCTTTAAATTTGAAGTTTTTAAGGACCGCCTTAGGCGGCGATAAATAGCTCCAGTATGTAAAGTCAATTCCCGCAACATATATATCATCCAAAGAGGTGAGGGCTTCCGTGTAGAGTGGGAACCTTGCACTGCCAAGAACAAGGGGCACCCCGCTCCTTCGTAGCGCGAGCTTTTCTCCCGCAATCTGCCTTACATTTTTTCCCAGCCAGCGAACATGGTCCCTCTGAACATTGGTAATAATAACCACCGATGGATCGCAAACCTTGGTTGCGTCCCACCTCCCACCCATTCCCACCTCCATAATCGCGACATCAACCTTCAGGTCAGAAAAAACCTTTATTGCCACCATCACCGTTGCCTCAAAGTAAGTGAGGTTAAACCTTTCAAAAATGGGTTTAAGGTCCTTCACATAGGCTTCGTAGAGGTCTTTCGGGATAATTTTCCCCCCTATTCTCCACCTTTCCCTTTCATCTACAAGGTGAGGAGAAATGAACCATCCGGTTTTGAAGGAGTGTTCTCTCAGAATCCTCTCAAGAAAGGCACAGGTTGAGCCCTTTCCGTTGGTCCCTCCCACGATAATTGAGGGAAACTTCCTTTGGGGGTTTCCCAGATACTCCGCAGCCCTGCGGATCCTCTCAAGGGTGGGGACGATGTCGTAATCCTTGCCCTTGTACAGATCCCAGAGCTTCATGGAATTTAGTTTAAGATTTTTACAAAGGAGGTCCGAAAGTGAAAAAGTATGTGCTTGATGAAGGTGAGATTCCAAAAAGCTGGCTGAACATAGCTCCCCTTCTCCCCGAGCCCCTTGAACCGCCCCTCGATCCCCATACAAAGGAGCCCATGAGCCCGGACAAGCTGAGCGTGATATTTCCCGAACCGCTCATTGAGCAGGAGGCAAGCGATAAAGAGTGGATTGATATCCCCGAGGAGGTCCTAAATATCTATTCCCTCTGGAGACCCACACCCCTTCACAGGGCAAGGAGGCTTGAGGAGTTTCTTCAGACCCCGGCTAAAATTTACTACAAGAATGAGAGCATTTCGCCCCCCGGCTCCCACAAGCCAAATACGGCGGTTGCTCAGGCTTACTACAACAAGATTTCGGGAGTAAAAAGACTGACCACCGAAACGGGGGCTGGACAGTGGGGCAGTGCCCTGTCCTTTGCAACCCAGTTCTTTGATATTGAGTGCAGGGTTTACATGGTGAGGGTCAGCTACAATCAGAAGCCCTACAGGAGAATACTTATGGAGACCTGGAAGGGCGAGGTCGTGCCTTCTCCAAGCCCTAACACCAACGCGGGCAAAAAGTTCTACGAGCAAGACCCCGACCACCCGGGAAGCCTCGGAATTGCCATAAGCGAAGCAATAGAGGAGGCCGCCACGAGGGACGATACAAAGTACTCTCTCGGAAGCGTTCTCAACCATGTTCTCCTTCACCAGACCGTTATAGGTCTTGAAGCTAAGAAGCAAATGGAGCTTACGGGAGATTACCCGGATGTGGTTATAGGTGCTGTGGGAGGGGGTTCAAACTTTGCGGGCCTGTCATTTCCCTTTTTGGCGGACAAGCTAAAGGGAGAAAAGCCCAACCTTGAGGTTATCGCGGTTGAGCCGACAGCCTGCCCCACCCTGACAAAGGGTGAGTACAGGTACGACTTTGGAGATACCGTGGGGCTAACACCCCTCATAAAGATGTACACCCTCGGCCATGACTTCGTACCGCCTCCCATTCACGCAGGGGGACTTAGGTATCACGGAGATGCCCCCCTCGTTTGCAAGCTCTATGACCTTGGCTACATCAATGCTGTTGCATACAGGCAGACTGAGGTCTTTGAATCCGCGCTGATCTTCGCGAGAACGGAGGGGATAGTTCCCGCTCCCGAGTCAGCCCACGCGGTCAGGCACGCCATTAATCTCGCCCTGGAATGCAGAGAAAAGGGAGAGGAAAAGGTTATTCTATTCAACCTTTCTGGTCATGGCTACTTTGACCTATCCGCTTATGATAAATTCCTGAGAGGTGAGCTTGAGGACAGTTGAGGCTTTGCTGTGATCGGAAAGGTTTTCCAGATTTTTAGGGAAAAGGGCGGTCTTCTTAAAGCCCTTGATCTCTGGGAGTGGTATGAAAACCTTGACGCAAGAAAGCAGAAAGCATTAAAAAAATACTACTCACTCAAGGTCATCAAAAACCTGAGCTTTCCCTACAAGGCAAAACACTTTGACTCGGGAGAAATTGAAAAGCCCCTGTACACCAAGAGGACATTTCTTGCCACCATAGCCCAGACCGCTCTCCTTGAGGGAGATCTTGACACCGCCCGGTGGATTTACGAAAGTGCCCTTGGGATGGAAGGAACTCCTTACGAGGAGCACCTGATCCTCAACGACCTGCTCGTCCTTGCCCAGAAGGAGAAGGATTTGGAGGGAATGGAAAGATACTGCAAAAGGGATATTGAGATCTTTCCTCTTTACAAGGACGAGCTCAGGCAAAGGTGGAACGGTACAATTCCCCAGCTTCTTACCTTTGAAACCATGGTTTACCTTCTTGAAAGGAAGGGGAGGATTCAGGAGGCTCTTAAGCTCGTTGAACGGATGAAGGAGGAGGGGATCACCTATCCTTATTACCACGAAGTTAAGGAAAGGCTTTTAATTAGGCTCAAAGATGAAGAAAAAAAGCAGGCTTCTTAGAAAGATAGTACGACTACAAAAGGAGAGGAACATAATCCCCGAAGGTTCAGCCCTTCTGGTCGCCCTTTCGGGCGGAGTTGATTCCGTGGTCTTGGTTCACTCCCTCTTAGAACTAAGAGAGTTCCTTAAGGTTAAAAGGATCGGTCTTGCCCATTTTAATCACGGAATCAGGGAGGATTCCGACCGCGACGAGGAGTTTTGCAGGAAGCTCGCACTCTCCTTGGACCTTGAGTTCTTCAGCGAGAAGGGGGATGTTTCATCAGTATCCCAGAGGGAAAGGAAGAATTTGGAGGAAAAAGCGAGGGAGATGCGTTATAGATTTCTCCGTAGGGTAAAAAAGAAGGAGGGCTTTGACCTCATAGCCACCGCCCACCACCTGACTGACCTCCTTGAAACGGTCATCATCTGGATCACCAGAGGGTCAGGCATGGAGGGGCTCCTCGGTTTTTCCCCCGTTGAAGGTGATGTGGTAAGACCCCTCTTTACCTCAACGAGAAGGGAAATCACCGATTACGCCGAGGTTACGGGATTGCGCTGGATTGAGGACCCCACAAACCTTGACCTCTCCCTCACAAGAAACAGGATCAGGCACAGGATAATTCCCGTGCTCCGCGAGGTCAATCCCTCCGTGGAGGAGTCGTTTCTGAGGCTATGGAGAATACTTGAGATTGAGGACTCATTCCTTAGAGAACAGACAGCCTCCCTTCTTGAGAGGGCAAGGAGGGAAAACTGTCTTGAGGTTAAAGCTCTCAAAGGGAGACACATTGCTGTTCAAAAGAGAGCCTTAAAGGAGTTCTTCGGAATAAGGAATCTCTCTAAGCTGGAACAGATCCTTAATCTTACCGATAAGGGAGGGGAGGTGCGAATCGGCAGGAGGTCCAGGGCAGTGAGGAAGGGAGGTCTCCTGTGCTTGAAAAAGGATTCCTGAAAGCTTATCTTCTATTTCTACGGAAACCCGAGCAGGAGGCGTTGCTAAGTGCAGATGTTTAAAAGTTTGTTTGTCTGGATATTGATCATAGGAGCCACGATAGTTGCCTTCAACATATTTGAAAACCGCCACGACATGGCTACTAAAATCTCCCTTAACAGCTTCCTTGAGCTGGTTGAGGAGGGGAAGGTCAGCTCCGCCACCGTCAAAGGAAGGACCGTAGTAGCCACCACGAGCGAGGGGCAAAAGGTTCAGACCGCAATTCCTCCCGGTTCCAACCTCGTTGATGACCTCGTTAAGAAGGGTGTAAGGGTTGAGGTTGAAACTGGCGACGCGGGAATGGGATGGCTCCTAAACCTCTTTATATCATGGCTTCCCATCCTCCTGTTTATTGGTATCTGGATCGCCCTCATGAGGCAGATGAGCGGAGGTCCCCAGGCGGGTCCGGGAAGGGCTTTCTCCTTCGGAAAGAGCAGGGCAAAGGTCTATATTGAGGAAAAGCCCAAACACACCTTTGAAGATGTTGCGGGAATAGAGGAAGTTAAGGAAGAGGTAAAGGAGATAATTGATTACCTGAAGGATCCCGTCAAGTTTCAAAAGTTGGGTGGAAGACCCCCAAAGGGAGTTTTGCTTTACGGGGAGCCGGGAGTCGGGAAGACCCTTCTTGCCAAAGCAATCGCGGGTGAGGCTCATGTGCCATTTATATCCGTTTCCGGTTCGGACTTTGTTGAAATGTTCGTGGGTGTTGGCGCTGCACGGGTAAGGGACCTCTTTGAAACGGCAAAGAAGCACGCACCCTGCATAATCTTTATAGACGAAATTGATGCGGTGGGAAGGACGAGAGGAGTACTTAATCTGGGTGGGGGACACGACGAGAGGGAGCAAACCCTTAACCAGCTTCTCGTTGAAATGGACGGCTTTGACACTTCGGAGGGAATAATTGTCATCGCCGCAACAAACAGACCGGACATTCTGGACCCGGCCCTCCTGAGGCCGGGAAGGTTTGACAGGCAGATATTTATACCCAGACCGGATGTGAAGGGAAGATACGAAATTCTCAAGGTTCATGCCAAGAATAAGAAGATGGCTCAGGATGTTGACCTTGAAATAGTGGCAAGGGCTACCCCGGGATTCACGGGAGCGGACCTTGAAAACCTCCTCAACGAAGCGGCTCTGCTTGCGGCAAGAAACGGAAAGCAGGCAATTTCAATGGAGGAGATAGAGGAAGCTATTGACAGGATCACCATGGGTCTTGAGAGAAAGGGAATGGCAATTTCGCCTCAGGAAAAGGAAAAAATAGCGTACCACGAAGCGGGGCACGCCCTTATGGGATTCATGACGGAGGATTCGGATCCCGTTCACAAGGTTTCCATAATCCCCCGGGGAATGGCTCTGGGAGTGACCCAGCAGCTTCCCATAGATGATAAGCATATCTATGACAGGAAGAACCTCTTCGGGAAAATACTCGTGATGATGGGAGGAAGAGCTGCGGAAGAGGTCTTTTACGGCAGAGAGGGAATTACTACCGGTGCGGAAAACGACCTCCAGAGGGCAACGGAGCTTGCATACAAGATGGTCTCCATGTGGGGCATGAGCGACAAGGTGGGACCCATCGCAATAAAGAGGGTTTCAAACCCCTTCATCGGGGGAATGAGCAACAGTATTGAGACGAGCCCCGACCTACTCCGGGATATAGACGAAGAGGTTAAGAGGATCCTCACTCAGGCTTACGAAACTGCAAGGTCAACAATAGAGGCTTACAAAGAACCGCTGAAAGCGGTGGTTAAGAAACTAATTGAAAAGGAAACGATAACATGCGAGGAGTTCGTTGAAGTCCTTGAGCTTTACGGTGTAGAGGTCAGAAATAAGTGCAAGAAAGAGGATGAAAAAACCTTTGAAAAAACGGAGAAGGAAACCAGAGAGGAAAAGAAGGAGGTTCTGTGATGGGAATGACCATTACGGAAAAGATACTTGCCGACCACGCCGGGCGGAAGTCCGTTGAGCCCGGGGATCTAATAACCGCAAAAATTGACCTTGCCATGGCAAATGATGTCACCGCACCCCTTGCAATAAAAATCCTTGAAAAATACGGGATAGAAGGCGTTTTTGACCCCGATCGGATTGCCCTCGTCCTTTCCCACTTCGTTCCCGCCAAAGACATAAAGTCCGCCGAGCAGGCGAAGATGGTGAGGGAATTTGCGAGAAAACACAGTATAAAGTGGTTCTTTGAAGAGGGTGAAGGAATTGAACATACAATTCTCCCCGAGCAGGGAATCGTAGTTCCCGGCGACCTCGTGGTGGGAGCGGATTCTCACACCTGCACTTACGGAGGAATCGGTGCCTTTGCAACGGGTGTGGGCTCAACGGACATTGCCTACGCAATGGCAACGGGCGAGATCTGGCTGAGGGTGCCCGAATCCATGAAGTTCATCTTTTACGGAAAGCCGGGTCCTTTCGTAATGGGCAAAGACCTGATTCTTCACACCATCGGAAACATAGGTGTTGACGGAGCATTATATAGAGCCATGGAGTTTGAAGGCGAAGCCATTGAATACCTCTCCATAGAACAGCGCCTCACAATCACCAACATGGCAATTGAAGCGGGGGGAAAGAGCGGGATAATAGCGCCCGACAACAAGACCCTTGAATATGTAAAAACCAGAGCCAAGAAGGAATGGAAGGTTTACAGATCCGACCCCGACGCCACTTACCACAGCATATATGAGTGGGATGCGGGCTCAATTGAACCCCTCGTTGCGTGGCCCTATCTACCTTCAAATGTTCATCCCGTCTCCGAGTCAACTCACATAACTGTGGATCAGGCATTCATAGGATCCTGCACCAACGGACGGCTTGAGGACCTCAGAATAGCCGCCGCCGTCTTTAGGTCCGCCCTGAAAAACGGGAAGAGGGTAAACCCGAATGTAAGGTGCATCGTGATTCCCGCCTCCAAGAAGGTCTATATGGAGGCGATGAAGGAAGGATTAATTGATACCTTCATTGAAGCGGGATGCGTGGTCTCCACCTCCACCTGCGGACCGTGCCTCGGAGGACACATGGGAGTTCTCGCGGAAGGGGAGAGGTGCATCTCCACATCCAACAGGAACTTCCCCGGGAGAATGGGACACCCCAAATCAGAATCCTACCTCGCCAACCCTGCTGTGGTCGCCGCGAGTGCGGTCATGGGAAGAATAGCACATCCGGAAGAAGTTGTGAAGGCAGAGGAGCTGGTTGAAGCTTAAAGATTTTCAAAGCCCTCT
>JALSHX010000277.1 GCA_026982025.1 Aquificaceae bacterium
TCCCAACAGCGGTATCGTCGTTGACGGTCCGAGGGTTTACGGTGGAATGACCCTTCCCGTTGAGCTTATAATGGAAGAAATTTATAAAGCTGCGGGTGTTAAGAAGGAGAAGAAGACCGTTGTTTAATAAATTTGAGGAGGTGTTGTCATGGGACTTGAGTATGTAAAGATTTCACCGGGATTTGAGAAATATATGCCGAGGGACTATGTTGACCTCGTGACCTTCGGCCAGTTCGGAAAGGAAGTTGATGTTATGCAGCTCGGCCAGTTCAAGGAGCTCGTTGAAGAGCACCCCATGTGCGCGGGCTGCTACATGGCTTACTTCATAAGGGTTTTCTACGCGGCGCTTCCAAAACCCGAAGATACCATAGTGCTCGGAACGGCAGGATGCGCAAGGCTTGCCCTTTCTCAGGCTGCTGTGCCCTTCATTTACGGAAATTACGGAGACACCAACGCGGTTGCATCCGGTCTCAAGAGGGCATTGAGTATAAGATTCCCCGACAAGGACAAGGATGTTGTGGTTATGGCAGGAGACGGCGGTCTCATGGACATAGGCTTCGGAATGACCATGCACTCTTGGTTCAGGGGAGAAAAGTTCACCACCATAATGGTTGACAACGAGGTTTACGGAAACACTGGAGGACAAGAGAGCGGAATGTCTCCCAAGGGTGTTCAGCTCAAGATGGCTCCCACCGGTAAGAAGTTTGACAAGATCAACGCTGTTGAGCTGGCACAGGTTTCGGGTTGCGTTTATGTGGCAAAGATCTCACCGACCAATCCCAAAAAGATTGCCAAGGTTGTCAGAAGGGCAATCCTCGCCGCCCGGAAGTTCGGACCCACCTTCATCCACGCCTACACCTCCTGCAACATTGAATACTCAATTCCTACGAGAGAGGTCCTTCAGGACGCAAGGCAGAGGGAGAAGCAGGACTTCAAGTTCTACGAGTGGATGACCGACGAAGTGAAGGAGTACCTTGAGGAAATAGAGAGGAAGGAGAAGGAGAGGAAGAAGCAGGAGGTGAGGTCATGAAGAGGTACAACATAAGGATTGCGGGCGTCGGCGGACAGGGAGTTGTGACCTCAGCTCACATTCTCGGAAACGCAATGTCTGCCGCGGGAAAGTACGCATCCCTCGTCCCCTTCTTCGGTTCAGAGAAGAGGATGGCTCCCGTTGAGGCTTATGTGAGGGCGTCAGACCAGCCCATTTACGAGGTGGGCGAGGTGGTCTATCCTAATGTCATCATGATCTACCATCCTCAGGTCATAACCCACGGTAAATCTTACACTATGCCCTTTTACACCGGTCTGAAAGAAAACGGAATGGTCATCATCAACACGGATGCCGACATAATCCCAGACGAGGACAAGAAGGTGCTTGAGGACCTTAACGCAAGGATCTTCACAATTCCCGCAACCCAGATCGCAAGGGACATAGCCGGTACAGAACTTGCCACCAACATGGCTATGATAGGCCTATTCTTCGGAATAACGAAGCTCGTCAACCTTGAGCACATTGAGAAGGCTCTCTATGAGAGGTTTCTGGGCGGGACCTTCGTTGCGTCCGGAGGAACCACCGCCCTTGACAGCGCAATAGAGAAGAAGTTCAAAAAGAAACAGGAGCTTCTCGCAAAGAACCTTGAAGTTATAAAGCACACCATAAAGATGGCAGAAGAGAAGGGCTGGGTGGAGGAAGAGGAAAAGGTAGCAACCTGAGGAGGTAGTGAATGTACTTCGTAGCGGAGGTCCACGAAAAAGATTGCCAGAAGTACAACTGCAAGCAGTGTGTCCTGTTCTGTCCTGAACCAAACTGTCTCAACTACAAGGAAAGTGCTCACACTGCATGGGTCTGGTACGACAGGTGTAAAGGGTGTGAAATCTGCGTTTATGTGTGTTCCGACCTGCTAAAGAGGGACTGCATTGAGATGGTCATGGTGAAGGCGGGAGATTGAGATAATCCGCAACATAGTCAGGGGGAGCCGAAAGGCTCCCTTTTATTTTGCCCTGACGCATGGGGGGATAGGTGATGGAGAAAGAAACCGTGGACAAACTCAGAAAGCTCGCGGAAGAGCTCAAGAGCTCCATAACAGATCCTGACCTTGAGATTGATATTTGCTTTGACGGAATTGAGGTTTCAGAGGGTTGTGAGCCGGGGAAGTTCCCATATGTCAGGGTGAGGTACACCACCAACGAACACAATGTCCACAGCAAGGACATAGAAATATCAAATGAGAACCTTAAAAAGAGCGTGGAGGAGCTAAAAGATTACATAGTCTTCATGATTGAGCAGTTTATGGAAGAGATTGACAGCGTTGAGTACAGCGGAGAGTGATGCTTCCCTCCTTCGTTATAACCGGCTATCTCGGTTCGGGAAAGACCACCCTTCTCGTTAACTCCGCGAGGAAGCACTTTAAGGGAAAAAGGGTTGCAGTTATAGTTAACGAATTCGGTGAGGTGGGCGTTGACGGCAAAGTCCTTGAAAACTCCTACTCTCAGGTCATTGAGCTTCCCGAGGGCTGTATATGCTGCACTCTTCACGCAGAGTTTGAGAGGAGCCTTGCTGAGATCCGTGAGAAATATAATCCCGAGATACTTATGGTTGAAACCTCCGGAGCCTCTGAGCCTTTTCCCATCATAGTGAGCCTCCAGAACTTAAACTGCACCGTTGAGGGAATCATCTGTGTTGTTGACTCGGCTAACTTTCACAGGTACAGGGACAAGTCCACCGCACTCCACCAGATAGGCGGTTCAAACATTATTGCTCTCAATAAAACAGACCTCGCCGGAGGCGAGGTGGTTGAGGAACTTGAAAAAGAAGTAAAAAGAATCTGGGAAAGGTACAGGATACGAAACGCCTTTACTGGAGAGGCAATTTTTGACCGCGTGGCTGTTTACAGAGCCGTTCGCGGAGCGCTTCCAAAAGAGGTCTTCAGCGGAGTTTTTTCCCTTCAAGAGCTGAAGGGTTTTAGCCACAACATGCACCACGACCACGCTCTGGTTCATGAGATCCTTACCGTTCGGGGAGGACTTGAGGAGGCACAGAGGATTCTGGATTCCCTTGATGAGGAAGTGGTGAGGGTCAAGGGTATTGTGAAGGAAGGCGGTCTTTCCTATCTTGTCAATTACTCTTTTGGCTACAGGGATTTTGCTCCCATTGAAGGTGATGTGAAGGAATCCTTCCTGGTTCTTATAAAAAATAAGGGTTAAAGGTCATGGGGCACTTTTTAACCGCTTTAACGGGAGTGTTGTTTGCGGTAAGTTTTGGTTTTCTTGCCTTCTATGAGGGTACATTTGTTAACCTGGGAGGGTTTATACAGCTTGCTCCCGATAAGCTGGGGCTTTTGCTTGCAACATACATTCTGCTTGTTAGTTTCGTCGTGCACAGATACTCGGTGAATTACATGGCGGATGACCCCGGCTACAGGAGGTACTATCTCTTACTTTTTACAATGACCCTTTCTCTCGTTATTCTGGTCCTTTCTGCAAACCTTTTGCTCATTGCTACTTGCTGGAATCTTATGGGAATAATTCTTTATCTCTTTTTAGTTCACAACTACCGGAGGCAGGAGGCAAGAAGGTATGCGGGTTGGGCACTGGTGACTCACCTTATCTCAGACCTCCTCCTTGCTTCCGCAATCTGGGTAATTTACAGAAACACGGGGTCCCTGTTTTTGGGGGATATCTTTTCAGCTATTGAGGTTTCTCCAGATAAGGGTTGGGTTTCCCTGGCGGGTCTTTTGCTTATGCTAAGCGCCATTGTTAAGTCCGCCCAGTTTCCCTTTCACCTGTGGCTCGTTTACAGCATGGAAGGTCCCACTCCCGTATCCGCTCTAATGCACGCGGGCATCGTTAATGCTGGAGCATTTCTGATAAACAGGTTCGCTCCCTTTTATGTTCAGGAGGGAATAGCACTTCAGGTTGCCTTTTTTGTTGGTTCTATTACCGCAATTCTGGGTTCCGCACTGATGCTGATTCAGTCCGACATTAAGAAAACCCTCGGTTATTCAACGGTGGGACAAATGGGATACATGATCATGGAGCTGGGAGTGGGAGCCTTTGCCCTTGCGGTTTACCACATGATGACCCATGGGATTTTCAAAGCGACGCTATTTCTTATTTCTGGAAATGTGATCCACTCCGCAAGGAAGGACCCCAACATTCCCGCCAAGGAGATTTATAGAAGGATAGCGGGCATTGAGAGGGAAGAGAGAAGCTTTCCCCTCTTTGTTATGGTCCTTCTTACGCTGACCGTTCCTATTGCTGTGGTAGTATTCGCCCACCTCTTTATTGAGGGCCATGTTGTTAGAAAAGAAACCGCTCTAATAATTCTCTTCTTCGGATGGATCACTGGTGTTCAGGTGCTTATGAGCGCCTTCAAGGTGGGAAGAGAGAAGCCTCTTCAGACCCTGTTTCTGGTTATCGGCAGCATGATCGTCTTTATGATGGGTTATGTGCTGATGGGACACAGCCTTCAATCTCTACTTTACTCCCGGGATTTTGCAGATGCCCTTTACGACAGAGCTTTCGGAAATGTGTGGTTTTTCCTCGGGGAAATCATCTTTCTGGGACTTCTTGTGTTGGGGGGATGGCTGTTTTTATGGATTTCCGCAAAGGGAATAGGGATACCCTTATGGAATAAGCTTTACTCTCACCTTGCGAAGGACCTTCACATGGTAGGTCTCTACGACGCTTTGGCGAATCTGTTTTTTAGGCTCAGTGCTTTCTCTTTCTCCTCGTGGGTGAAATTTATAATTTACGGCTCATCGTTGATTCTTCTTGTTTTTATAGCCTACGAAGACCCGAACTTTGTCCCTGCATCCTTCTTCCTTCCTCTTTTCCCGATTTCTCTCCTCGTGGTAAGGGTAATGGAAAAGATGGGTTATCTTTCAATAATCCTGTTCATTCCCGGTGCTATTCTTTCGTCCCTCTTGATTTCTAAAACTCCTGAGTTTTTCCATATACTTGCGGGCATAACATTTTTAATTCATTCTCTGAGGATTTTTTCCGCAGGAGGTATAAAAAGAATTTCCTTTGAGGTGTACGCCGGTGTTATGGCAATCGGGTGGCTTTTGGGCGGAGGTTCTATCAATGCTATGCTGTGGCTCGTAACCATTCCTCTTATGGTAGCCTGGTCATCTTACATGGTGAGAACGAGGTTCGGCACCTGCAGAACCGACCTGCTCACGGGAATCTGGGACCACAGTCCCAAGATGGCGTCCGTTCTAATTCTCTCAGCCCTTTTCGTCACGGGTATGGCACCCCTTCCCTCTTTTCTGTTCAAGCTTGAATTGATAACCGATGAGAGCCTTTTTCTCTTTATGGTTGTTCTTACCGGCTGGTTCTTTTTGTGCTTGGGCATTATTCCTTCCCTAGTCCGCATGCTCTCGGGTCCCAGAATTGAGTCCCTTCTTTACTCTGACCTCAGGACCCGTGAAGTATTGATCGCTTTTTCCTTCTTCAGTCTGGCAGGACTTTGGGGAGTTCTGCACTTGGGAGGAATCTTCTGATGGATCTGGGCAGAAAGCTCAAGATAAGGACCATCGTTCATGTGGCAGGAGAAAGCGTTCCCTTTTTCTGGCCCATGAGAAATTTCATCCACCACAATCCTCTACACGAGCTTGAGTCCATACCCTTTGAAAATGCAGTAGAAGAAGGGAAGAGACTTTTCGGAGGAAGGGGTTTTTTGAGGAGGAGAGACTACAGAAAGCTCTACGAGAGAGGATTAATAAAGAGGGAAAAGCTTCTTGAATCCATTAGAAGGTTTTTAAAAGAAGGTGAGTGGTCGTTTACTGAAGTTGATCTGGAGGCATTTATATTTGATCTTCTGACATCTCCCGAATCACCGAGACCCTACTCAAACCTTTACCTCCTCAGGGAAAAGGTGCGACCTCCAAAGGCTCTTGTGGACAGCTTTCTGGAGGAACCGAGGGACGAGGTGGACAGATTCATCAAAGGAATCGGAAAGGAGATAACATTCCCCGAAGCTTTTGAGGTTCTAACGGGAAAAGGCGTGGTTTCAAGAATAGAGGAAGAGGTCTCAAGGGGAGTTTTTGCTTTCCTTGACGAGGGTAACTCCGCTGTATCTATGCCATCAAGGGAAAAAGGGCTTTATCGGTGCTGGACCGAAATATTTTACGATTCGGGTGCTCCTCCGCCATCTCCTGAAGAGGCTATTGATGAGGTGATGAGGTGGCTCGGGATCCCCCAAGAGCAGTGGGAAAGCTACCTTTCCCTTGAGCTAAGCAGGTCAAAGGGTCTTGCGGGCTTTATAAGGTGGAGGTTTTCAAACAGGGACTATTACTGGCAGAGTCTTTATCCTGCGGACCTTGTTGACTTCTGTGCGGTTAAGCTTTTAATTGTTAGATCAGTTCTTGAAAAAGCCTCAGCAAATTCCCCATTTTCACCCGATCTAAACTCTCTTAAGGATTACGCAAAGAGAAACCATTTGAAGCTCTATGCGATGATTGAACGACATATTAAGGAGGCTCCCCCCGAAATTCTTGAGGGATGTTTGGGTGAGAAAATTGATGAGGATTATCCCTTAAAAAAGGCATATTACAGGGCTGTGAACTTCATGGTTTTTCTCCATGAGACCTTGAAACAGCAGGGGTTGAGCGTTGAGGAGCTGAGTATTGACACCCTGATCGGATTATCCCGGCTGGACGAAGAGCTTGAGAGAAGGGAAGGAATGATATGGCTCAGAGCCCTTGAAGAATCCGTAATTGAAGACCTCCTTTCCAAGCTCTCTCCCGCCCAAAGAGAAGATTCTATTCCAGATGCTCAGTTTCTGTTCTGCATAGATGTGAGGTCCGAGAGAATAAGAAAGGCAATAGAGCAGTGTGGAAATTATCAAACCTTCGGAATTGCAGGCTTTTTTGGAGTCCCTATGGCTTATGTTCAAATCAGCAGAGGACACGAGGAGTATCTGTGTCCCGTTTTGATAAAACCCCGAAATGTTGTTCTTGAGGTTCCCAAAGAGGGGAAGCACCCCCATGAGGGAGTAATTCACTCCTTTGAAAAGATCCTTCACGATCTGAAGGCAAATGTTCTTACGCCATTCATTACAGTTGAAGCGATAGGCTTTCTCTTCGGATTTGACTTTCTCGGTAAAACCTTTTTCCCTTCCCGCTACGGTCCCATGAGGGAGAAGGTTCTTTCCGAGAAAAAAGATGTCTCAATAAGGATTGGGAAGCTGACGGAAAGTGAAAAGATGGCTGTGATTAAGAGCCTCGGTGCTGAGGAAGAGAGGATTGAGGAGTTATTGGAGAAGCTTTCTTTTATTGGCTTTTCAAGGGAGGAGCAGGCAACCCTTGTTGCAAAGGCTCTTGAATCAATTGGTCTGACGGAAAAATTTGCACCTTTGGTCTTTGTCATAGGCCACGAGAGCAGATCCGATAACAATCCTTACGAATCAGCCCTTGACTGCGGAGCCTGCGGCGGTGCCAGCGGAATCCACAACGCAAGGGTTTTCTGCATGATGGCAAATGACCTTGGAGTCAGGCAGTTGCTCTT
>JALSHX010000278.1 GCA_026982025.1 Aquificaceae bacterium
GCACTACAAGAGCGTCCTTGAATTCATAAACGCAAGCGGATCCTCAAAAACTTTGATGGGATGGGTAAAGGTTTATGTGGACGGCTCTGTGGGCTCAAGAACCGCAGCTCTCTTTGAACCCTACAGTGACCAACCTTCCAACAGGGGAAAGCTGATGAGGAGTGCTGATGAGATCGGAAGGATAATTGAAGAGCTTGAGCGGGAGCACATCAGAATCTCACTTCACGCCATCGGGGACAGTGCTATTGAGGAGTGTTTGAGGGCTTTTGAAGAATCCGGCTACAGGATGCCTTTTCATAGAATTGAACACGCGGAGATGATAAGTGAATCTCAGGCTGAAAGGATGAAGAAGTTGAAGCTTTTACTCTGTGTCCAGCCTAACTTCAATCCCTTTTTTATGAAAACCTACATCAGGGCACTCGGACCCCTGAGGGCAGGGAGGATGAATCCCATCGGCATGCTTGACGAATTGGGAGTTGAAATGATCTTCGGTTCTGACATGATGCCCTTTGACCCGAATTACGGTTTAAACTACGCAGGGAAAATTTTGGGTAAGGAGAAAGCACTTTTTTACTACGGAGGTTGGCGAAATGAAAAAAGCTATTTATGATATATAATTGTCAGTCCGGTTCCCGAAGGTGTCCATCTTTGCACGCATCAACGGCTTTCTGGAGCGGAGACTGAGGATCACAAGCTACCCATTGAAGGTGGTGATCCTCTTTGCCCTTCTCATTTTCATTTCAATGGTTTTATCCTTCGGAGTTGACCTCTTCAAGTCTGTCAGGGAGGTTAAGGAGGAGCTGACTTTAGCCGCAAAAAAGGCGGCTATGTTTAGGACAACAGCCATCAACAATACTATGCTCACCATTCTTCAGAGTGACATGTCCCTTGCCCTGCTCGCAGAAAGGGAGGGGAAGGATAGCCTTGAGCCCTTTATGGGGAATTACATCCTGTGTGCAAGGGGTCCCGATTTTTACATCGGACCCGTTGACATAATTAATGTTGAAAGGGCAATTGCGGAGTCAAAGGGAAGGGGAATTTATTTCCATCTTTATCCGGAAAACTGGCTGGGTGTTGCGGTGGTGAGGGTGGGAAACAGGGTTTACGCCTTCTGCCACAGCGTTCCTCATCTTAAGCAGATCCTCAACAAAGAGCTGGGTGCCATTTCAAGGTACGGTGCTGAGTTTTACTACGGACAGAAGCCAAATATTAACGAGGACGACATCTTTGTTTCCTTTGAGAATGCCTACTCAAATGCAAGCATGTTTGTGGTCATTTCTTCGGTCAACCTTATAAAAACACTGATAAGGGAGAGAATTATTCTATATGTAAGACTTTACCTTATTTTTCTACTATTCCTTACCATCTCATACATCTTTTGGTCCAATCTTGTCAATTATCCCGTCAGAAAACTCAGAAGGGTTGTTGAAGAACTTGAAAAGGGTAATTACAGTGTGGACTTCTCGGAGCTTCTCAAAGCAAGGGACGAATTCGGTTTGATTTCAAGACTCCTTAAAAGCTTCACAGACGAGACATCAAAGCGTCTCCAAAAGATGGAACTGATCCTTGAAACCGCCTTTAATCCGGTGAGCACTCCTGAGGAGGCAAACACATTCGTACGGCTAACCCTGAACAGACTTGACGAAATTCTTTCCACAGAAGGATCTCTCTTTATAGCTCAGGACATGAGAACGGGCAAGCTGAGCATCTTTGTGCCCTCAAACAGGCTGAGGGAGGAGGATGTTGAAGTACTCGTTTCAATCTTTCGCACTAAGGTCAGGGGAACTCAGGCAAGACCGGAGGAGCTCCTCTGCGTCCGTGAGACCGCAGGTGACAGGTGCATAGGTTTAATACTTTTCACTCTCGGGACTGAGAACAGGGGTGCTGTGATTCTTATTTTAAAAAATGAGCTCAGCAAGGAAAATGAGAGCTATCTGAAAGTCGTTTGTCAGCACCTGATCGGAATGATGAGGCTAAGCCACCTTGCCTCAACCGATCCCCTCACCGGAGTTCCCAACAGGAGGATGCTTGAGCTTGATCTGGTGCGCTACGGCAGACTCGCAACGAGGTATAAAAACAACCTGAGCCTTATAATGCTTGACCTTGACAACTTTAAGGTCATCAACGACACCTACGGACATCAGATAGGGGACGAGGTTCTCAAGGAGATAGCGAGGCTCATTCAGAGGAATATAAGGGATACCGACACCCTATACAGATACGGCGGGGAGGAATTCGCAATACTATGCCCCCAGACGGATAAAGAAGGAGCATACGAGCTTTCGGAGAGAATCAGGAACGCTATTAAAAATCACAGGTTTTGGGTTTTTGGCGACAGGTACATCTATGTTACGGTCAGCCTCGGCGTTGCTAACTTTCCGGAAGATACCGAGAAAACGGGAGAGCTCCTCGCTATTGCGGACATCAGCCTCTACAAAGCAAAGAACGAAGGTAAGAACAGGACCGCCGTGCTGGTGGGCAACGAGTACAGGGAGGTTTACCTGACGAAATTCAAAAAAGAAAAGGACCTTGTTGAACTTCTACACAGCGGAGCTGTAACACACGAGCTCCAGCCCATATTTAACATCCAGAATGAAAGCGTTTACGGATACGAGCTTCTTTTCAGGCTCGTCAAGGACGGAGAGGTTATTTCACTCGGGAGCTTTATTGAGCAGATAGAGGACCCGAGCATTGTTGAAGAAATAGACCTCTACACTGTAGGTAAACTGAGGCGAATAATTAAGAGCGAAAAGTTGAACAACCTGTGCTTTTTCATCAATCTTTCTCCCAAAACCCTTGAGAGGGGTAATGTGCTGTCCCTTCTTGCAAAGGTTCCAAAGCATGTTAGAACGAGAGTTTTTATAGAGCTTACCGAAAAGGAAACCTTTTACGACCTTGATCAGGCTCTTGACTACTTTGAAATTCTCAAGGGAATGGGCTTTCGTATGGTCATGGATGACTTCGGGAGCGGTTCATCGTCCATTTCATACATGCGGCACTTCATAAAGTACATTGACCTCATCAAGGTTGACGGCATGTTCGTTAAAAATGTAAGCATTGATCCTTACAACAGGGCCATCCTTGAGAGCATCAAAACGATGGCGGGAAGGTTTTCCATAGATGTGGTGGCGGAGCACATTGAAACGGAGGAGGACCTTGAAGCGGTTAAAAGAATGGGAATAAGGTTCGGGCAAGGATACTACTTTTCAAAGGTCCACTCGGACCTTAAAGTCTGAAGTCCTCGCCGAGGTAGGTTTTTCTAACCTCCTGAAGCTCAACTACATTAACGGGTTCTCCCTGAGCTATTATCCTCCCTTCCGAGATTATGTAAACCCTGTCAACAATGCTTATTGTTTCCCTAACATTGTGATCAGTTATAAGTATTCCGATATTCTGATGCTTCAATTCCCGAACCATTTTTCTTATGTCTCCAACGATAATGGGATCAAGACCCGCGAAGGGCTCGTCAAGGAAGAGGTAGGAGGGCTTGGTTATCAGACTCCTTGCGATCTCAAGCCTTCTCTTTTGACCGCCCGAAAGGGTGTAAGCCTTCTGGTTCCTCAAGCTCAGGAGTCCGAAATCCTCAAGAAGGGATTCAGCCCTTGCAAGAGCCTGCTCCTTGCTTTCGGAAAAAAATTCAAGAAATATCATCAGGTTCTCAATTACCGTAAGGTCTTCAAAGAGTGTGTGTTCCTGAGGAAGAAATGCTATCCCCTTCTTTGCCCTTTTGTGGGGAGGGAGACGGGTTATGTCCTCTCCGTCAAGCTCTATCCTCCCCGAATCAACCTTTACAAAACCGATCAGTGAGTTGAAGAGTGTTGTTTTGCCCGCACCGTTGGGACCCAGTATGCCCACGATCTCTCCCCTATCAACGCTCAGGCTGATGCCCTTCAGAACTTCCCTTCCTTTAAACCTTTTCCTCAGATCACGGGCGATCAGCATGATCTTAAATTATACTTTCCTGTAATGCTTATAAACCCACTTTACATACACGGGTGGGGATTTTCATCAAGGGTTTTCCGGGCTTTCAAAGGAATTAAGCCCGATCTCCCCGGTCACGGAAGAGGACCCCAAACATACAAGAACCTTGATGAAGTCGCGCGCTACCTCGCCGGATTCCTTAAGGACCACCACGACATTGTGGGATGGTCGCTGGGAGGTTCACTTGCTCTCATGGTTGCTCAGTTAGTCCCCGAAAGGGTTGAGAGGATTTTTTTGATCGGAACAACGCCCTGCTTTAGCAGGGCGTGGAAGGAAAGCAACCTCAGAGCATTCAAACTTATGATTTCAAGGAATGGGCTCCGTTCCTTTAGAAGACTTGCTGGTTTTGAGGATTTTGAAGACGAGTATGATATGGAAATCCTGATGAAAATGCTTGAAGACTACATTAACCTTGACCTGCGGGAGAAGGTAAAGGCTATCAACAAAGAAACTTATATAATTCACGGAAAGGGGGACATGGTTGTTCCCGTTGAGGAAGCATACAAACTGCACGGGCTAATGAGTCACAGTAAACTATTTATTCTGGAAGGATCGCACCTTCCCATTGGTGATGAAGAGGCTTTTGTCAGAACGATTTTCAAGGTTCGCGGAAACTTATGAGGAATGGGCTGTTCCCCAGAGAGTAAGTGCCGAGGTCCTCGTTGGGATGGTGCGTCCCGAGGGCAGGGTGCTTGACCTCGGTTGCGGTACGGGTTTCGTTTCCCGGATAATGAACGGAAGAACCGGTTCCCTCGGGTGCGATATCTCAAGGGGAATGGCTATCTTTTATATGGAAAGGTTCGGACCGGTTGTAATAGGGGACGCTGAGGAACTTCCCTTCAAGAGTAAAAGCTTTGATTATGTTCTCAGCAACTTCACCCTTCAGTGGACGGACATAAGGCGTTCCGTTCCGGAGATTCTCAGGGTTTCAAAAAGAGGGGTCGGCATTGCACTGCCCGTGAGTGGCAGTCTTGTGGAAACGGGATTCCCCTTTTACCCGGCGGAGGAGGTTCTATCCCTATTTTGGGAATTTGAAGCGAAGTGGAAAGTCATGGACATTGAGATTCCCTTTGAGGGATGGGACCTTGTAAGGTTCTTCCACTTCACGGGGAGTGCCTACAATCCTGAGAGAAAAAAACTCCTCACAAAGAAGGAAATTGAAAATCTGATAAACTCTATAAAAAAGCCCCTATTCCGTGTGCTATTTTTGTATGCGAGGTTGACATGAGGAGGAACATGATGAGGATTCTCGGACTCCTGACTTTCGCACTTCTGATCAGCCTCGTCTCCTGCAGGGCAAAGGGAGAGGATTCAATTCCCCAAAAAGGTGAAACCGTTGCTGTGTCAGACAGGGGCTCCGCTCCGTTAAATTCCGACGGGGTGCTTTCCGCCTTTGAGGCGGAGCTTACAAAGGTCGTTGACAGGGTTGCTCCCTCGGTGGTCACCATTTTTGCCCTTCAGGAAGTTGAGTACAATCCCTTTGAGGACTTTGACTTTCCCTTCAGGCTTCCCTTTGAACCTTTCAGGCAGGAAAGGAGATCCCTCGGTTCGGGATTGATCGTTAAGTATCAGAAGGGAAAGGTTTACATTCTGACTAACAATCATGTTGTTGAGGATGCAAAGACCATAAGGGTTCGCTTTGACAGGCATACGGAGAGGGGAGCGCGAATCGTGGGAACGGATCCCAAAACGGACATTGCGGTCCTTGAGGTGGAAGCCAAGGGACTTAAAGGAATTGGAAAAAGAGTCGCAACCCTCGGTGATTCGGATAAGGTAAGGGTAGGTCAGATAGTAATTGCTATCGGGAATCCATACGGGCTTGAGAGAACGGTAACTGTGGGTGTTGTTTCCGCACTTAAAAGGAGTATAGGAATTACCCAATACGAGAGCTACATTCAGACCGACGCCGCAATCAATCCCGGAAATTCGGGGGGACCCCTTATCAACATTCATGGCGAGGTTATAGGTATAAATACCGCAATAGTAGCAAGCGGTCAGGGACTGGGATTCGCTATTCCCATCAATCTGGCAAAGTGGGTAATGGACCAGATCCTTGCACACGGAAGGGTTGTGAGGGGATGGCTCGGTGTAGTAATACAGGAGGTTACACCCGACATCTCTGAGGCAATAGGCGTCAGGGAGGGGATAATAATTGCTCAGGTTATGAAGGGAAGCCCTGCTGACAAGGCGGGTCTGAAGGTCGGAGATGTGATTGTTGAGATTGACGGCAAAAAGATTGATAGGGTAAGGGACTTACAGCTTAAAATTATGAGGACCAAGCCGGGAACGGAGGTGAGGCTCAAAGTTATCAGGGAGGGGAAGGCTAAGGAAATCAAGGTTAAAGTAGGAGAGCTCCCCGAAAAGATCAGAGGCAAACAAAAAAGGTACGAGGGAAGGGGACTGGGACTTACCCTCAAGAACATGAGCCCTCAGGAGAGGTCAAGGGCGGGGGTGGAAGGCGTGGTTGTCGTCGGAGTTGTGCCCGGCTCTCCCGCCCATCACAGCGGGCTGAGACCGGGAGACATTATACTCAGGGTGAATCACAAAAAGGTTAAAAGGGTTGAGGAGTTTTACCGAATCATAGAGAATCTCAAGGAAGTGGGAAAGACAAAAGCTCTCCTTCTGGTGAGAAGGGGTGAGGGGAACGTTTACGTGGTTTTGAATCTGGAGTGAAAGGCTAATGCCGGACACGGAACAGGAACTCATTAATCAGTACTTGAAGAGGATTTCAAAGATCCCTCTTTTAACACCAAAGGAGGAAAAAGAACTGGCAAAAAAGGCAAAAGAAGGTGACGAGCAGGCTCTCAAGAAGCTCGTTGAGTCAAACCTCAGGTTTGTCGTGAGCATAGCAAAGCAGTATATAGGCTACGGCTTGCCTTTCTCGGAGCTTATTGCGGCGGGTAATCTCGGTCTCCTTGAGGCGGCGAAGAGGTTTGACCCCGACAGGGGAGTGAAGTTTATATCCTACGCGGTCTGGTGGATAAGGCAGGCTATAATGCAGGCTCTCTCCCAGCAAACGGGTGCCGTTCGTATTCCCCTCAAGCAGTCCCACCTTATAAGCAAGATAGGAACCATTTACTCGGAGCTTGCAAAGGAGCTTGAGAGGGAGCCTACTCCAGAGGAGGTTGCTGTTCAGCTTTCAAAGGAAATCATTGCAAAGGAGCTTGAGAAGGAGAAGGGGAAACCTCCCACAAAAAAACAGGTTGAGGATAAGTTTAAAAAGGAGGGCTTCAGGGTATCACCCGAGGAAGTGGAAAAGTACCTTCAGGTTTGCAGGATACCTCTTTCCCTTGATGCTCCCGTGGGTGAAAACGAGGACACCTTTTTCGTGGACTTTCTCACCAAGCACGGTACAGCGGAAGTGGAGGAATCGGTGATTCAGGAGGTCCTTGAAAAGGAGATTTATGACCTTCTTGACAGGCTTCCCGAGAAGGAGAGGAGGGTAATAGAGCTAAGGTTCGGGTTGAGGGGTGATGAGCCCAAGACCCTAAGGGAGATCGGCGACATACTCGGAGTTTCCCGTGAGAGGGTTCGTCAGCTTGAAACGAGGGCTTTGAGAAAGTTAAGAAGCCTTGCCATGAAAAGACACCTTAAGGACTTCCTCAGTTGACATGGACGGTGTCCTTCTTATTGATAAACCTGCCGGTATAACATCCGCAGGAGCTGTTGAAAGGATAAGGAAAAAGCTCAGGACCAAGGCGGGGCACACAGGAACCCTGGACCCGATAGCAACGGGTCTTCTCGTGATCCTTACGGGTAAGGCTACGCGGTTTTCCTGGATATTTCAGGAACTCAGCAAAGGCTACTACACCCGCGGAATTCTCGG
>JALSHX010000279.1 GCA_026982025.1 Aquificaceae bacterium
GACCAACAAACACACCTGCACCCAGAGCTATAAAAAATTTAACTCCCCTCATAGCATCACCTCCTCTTACAGCGGGACTCCGTCTTTAATGTCTTCGGGCATGAGGTCAGCCCAGGTCTCGTACTTCATCTTCCCGAGGAATGTATCGTCAATAAAGGTGGTGGCAAATCCCACGCCGTCGTAAATGTCCCCGGGATCAACCCTCAGCATCCGGATTTTGGGATAGGGAAGGTCAACGGGCGGATAGGGCCAGGGCCAGGCGGTTGCAAGATTTCCGATGTGAACCATGTTGCCAGTTTTGTTGTAAACAACCTGATGAACATGGCCGTGTATTGCAATAACTTTCTCAAACTTGGAAAGGATCTCCCTCACTTGAGGCGCATCCTCCGTCTGGAAGTTCCAGCGTGGATAGTAATTCCAAAGGGGAGAGTGGGTGAAAATTACGATGGGAGTATCCGGTCTCAGGTTTTTAACATCCCTCTTGAGCCACTCAAGCTGTTTCTCTCTGACACCCCAGAGCCCGCACACATGACACTCAAGCTCCGCTATGGCAAGCATCCTCTCCCACGGAGACATGTTCCTTGCGGTCCAGTAGTCCCTGACGAGGATTGAGTTCATTCCGATGAAGTGAACACCCTTATGGTCAAAGCTCCAGTAAGGTCTCCCGAACATCTTTTTCCATGTCTTTCCCATGTCAAGGTACCAGTCGTGTTCGCCGGGAATTATCCTGTACTTGATTCCCGCCCTCTCAAGTCTGTCAAGAAACTTTTTGCCTTTTTCAAGCTCCTTCACCTTACCGAATTGAGCGAGGTCCCCGATAAAGAGGACGAAGTCGGGTTTGGGCCTCATCTTGATTATGTCATCCACCGCCCTCTTGAATGTCTTGTCAAACCTGTGATTGGGCATCTCATAAAGGTGTGTGTCTCCCACCACCACAAAGCGGAAGGGTGTGATCTTTGATCTCTTGGAAGACCGTGCCTCCGCCACATTAACGACCCCGAGAAAGGGAGAGACAGCCCCCGCCGTTAAAGCCGCCATTCCCGCCTTGGCTGAGATCTTAAAAAACCCTCTCCTTGAAACCTTCATCTTATCTACCTCCCTTTTTTACCCTTTTCTCGCCCTCGTAGGGCGGTAACTCAGGCTCCTCAATGAAGGGAACATTCTCACAGGTTAGCGCCTCTAAAAAGGCAACGAGAGCATACTTTTCCTCCTCGGTAAGGTTAAGGGGCTTAAGCCTCCTGTCCTTGTTTGGAACATCTCCTCCTCCCTTGTTGTAAAACTCAACAACCTCTTCAAGGGTTTTAAAAACACCGTTGTGCATGTAAGGGGGAGTTAAGCTTACATTTCTAAGGGTAGGAGTTTTAAAAGAGCCCTTGTCCTTACTCTTTCCTGTCAGGAAGAACCGTCCGAGGTCCCGGTCAATCTTCTCGGGATTTCTGAAACCCGCCTGCCTCAAAACAAAGTTTCTCGTTGCGGCCACGAGAGGTTCATCCTCAACGCGGTTCTTGGGAACTCCCGTAACATGAAACTTATTGTCCGTAAAGTTCGGTCCGTTATGGCACTGAACACATCCCGCCTTTCCCACAAAGAGCTTCATTCCCCTTATCTGTTCTTCATCCATGGCTCCTTTGTCCCCTCTCATATATCTGTCAAAGGGCGAGTCGTTGCAGACTATAGTCCTCTCAAAAGCGGCGATGGCCTTCGCAACATTTTTTATGTTGACTGGATCCCTATCTCCGGGGAAGGCTTCTTTGAAGAGTTTCCTGTATTCGGGGATTGCTTCCAGCCTCTCCTCAAGGAGGTCGTAGTTCATATTCATCTCAAAGGGTGAGAGAATAGGCTTTTCTGCCTGCTCCTCAAGGGTTTTAACCCTTCCGTCCCAGAACATCAGAGTGTTGTAAGCAACGTTGAGAACAGTGGGTGAGTGTCTGAAGTGCTTGTTCTCGGGGTAGGCGGGGGACATAACCCTCTTCTTTGCCCACCCGTGAGCGGGGTCATGACACGTGGCACAGCTAACGCTTCCGTCCCCCGAAAGGCGGGGGTCAAAGTAAAGGAGCTTTCCCAGTTTAACCTTTACGGGTGTAGTTGGATTGTCCTTTGGCTCCGGAGGCTTTGCCGGGAGCGGAGCTATTGTAGGCTTCTTAGCACCGTCGGATGCTCCGGAAATGGAAAGCAATATAACCGCCGACATGAGGATGGCTTTTTTACCTGTCAACATTTTCCTCCTCCTTACCTCAGCTCAACGGTAACCGTTGACACCTTTCCCTCCCGAACCTTGACCTTCATACTTTTTTCTCTCAATCCCTCGTGCCATACGCGGAGCTTATAACTTCCGGGGGGGAGTCCGCTGATCCTGAAGTTGCCTTTGGAGTCTGTTACCGCAAAGTAAGGGGATGCCGAGACCACCACCCACGCTTTCATCCAGCCGTGAATGTTGCATGTCACTTCAACGACTCCCGGTTTATTTAGGACAACTCTATCCACCATGCCCTTCTTGGGCTGAGACAATTGAAAGATGGTCTCATAATCCTGAACGCCGTTTGCCTCGTGCTTTGCTTCATCCTTGTTGACAATTTCAAGGGTGCTACCTGCGGACATTGCTATAACCCTCGGAGAGAATTCGCACTTTTCCTGAACAAGGACCTTTGTCAACCGCTTTTCCTGAGATTTGGCTTCCACAAAAACTACCGCATTCTTAACACCTCCATCATCCGAAACCTCATAAACCCTGTCAATTTTGTATCCTCTACCGCAAACCTCCTTGTCCTTGGTAATCAGCTTTTTCCTGTTTCTGAGCTTTCTCTTGCCTTTATAAACAACCCTTCCCTCAATTACGCCCGATCCGGAGGACTTAACAACAAAATAGTCCCCCGACTCAAAGGTCTTTACATACCTGATGTTGTAATGACCCTTATCTCCTGAATTAGCCTCCTGAATAGGAAATCCGATTAAAAGGAAACCGATTAATGCGAGCCCTCTTTTCATTCCTTTGCCCCTCCTTTATTCCGCTAACCTCTGGGTTAAATTAAAATCAAATAAGAATTCTTTGCAATAAAAATTCTTTATGGTAAGTATAAGAAGGATTTATTAATTACCAATTAAAATTAATTCGCATTTAGTTTGCCTTTGTGGACACGCTCCCTCTGATAAAATAAGGTGGCTATGAGAGTTCCCTTGGGCTGGCTTTCGGAGTTCCTTGACCTAAAGGGATTTTCAGCCAAGGGGCTGGCAGAGTCACTGACGATGAAAAGTGCGGAAACCACCGTTGAAAAATTTGGTCCGAGGCTTGAGGGAACTCTGACCGGCGTGATTAAAGAAGTAAAGAACCACATAAAGGATGAAGACCTCGCTGTTCTGAAGGTGAACTGTGGAGTAAGGGAGTTTACCCTTGTAAGCAAGGACAGGAGCCTTAAAGAAGGAGAAGCGGTTTTAGTGGCTCCGGAAGGAGCAAAAATCGGAACACAAAAGGTTTCTTCAAGAGAAATTAAGGGGGTTTTGTCTCAGGGAATTCTTATATCCCTTCAGGACCTCGGGCTTGAGGACAGAAGCGAGGGCGTTTTGAGACTCGGCAAAGATGTGGTGCCCGGAGAGGACGGGGCAAAGGTTCTTGGAATCGGAGAGGAAATACTTGAACTTGACCTAACACCCAACAGGGGAGACCTCCTCAGCGTTAGGGGCGTGGCAAGAGAGCTTTCCGCCATCCTGAGAATTGACACAAAAGAACCTCCCATTGAGACCTTTAACGGAAAAGAAGAAGTTGAAATCATTATCTCAGACGACGACTGCAGGCGATATAGGGGAGCAATAATTGAAAGCATAAATAACGGCGAGGCACCTCTTTTTATAAGAAAAAGACTCTGGCAGTGCGGTTTAAGGTCAATTAACCTCATAGTTGATATTACGAATTATGTAATGCTACAGGAGGGTCAGCCTCTCCACGCCTTTGACCTAAAAAAGCTTTCCCTTCCCATTGAGGTAAGATCCTCGGCTGAGGGTGAGAGAATAAGGACCCTTGACGGGGTTGAAAGGTATCTGCCCGCCGGAATTCTGGTTATAGCGGACGGTAGCGGACCTGTTGCGGTTGCTGGAGTGATGGGGGGAGAAGAGAGTGCGGTTTCCGAAAAAACAGATTCAATTCTCCTTGAATCCGCCCACTTCAACCCGAGGAGGGTAAGGCGGAGCTCCTCCCTGCTGAACCTGAGAACGGAGAGCAGTTATCGCTTTGAAAGGAATGTTGATATTGAAGGAGTGGCAAAGGCTCAAGACCTTGCCATTGACCTTATTATCAAACACGGAGGCGGGAATTTGACCGCCCTGACCGATGTTTACAGGCAAAGGTATCAGAAGAAGAAGGTTTTCCTCTCTTGGGGAAAACTAAAGAGGTACTCATCAACCAATCTGAGCCGGGAAGAAGTGTCATCAATCCTTTCACTCCTTGACTTTGAACCATCAATAAAGGACTGTGGTGTTGAGGTCCTGATCCCATCGCACAGGGAATTTGACATTTCAAGGGATGTTGATGTAATTGAAGAAATAATGAGGGTTAAGGGATACGATCACTTTAAATCATCGGCTCCCAGTCTTCCCGTTAAGGTCGGTGTTTCTGAGAATACGGCGGAAGCAGTCAAAGATTTGCTGAGGGCTAAGGGGCTTCACGAGGTTATTAACATACCCTTTGACGAAAGGGATCTGTACGATATACTTGGGGCAGACCTTCCTTCCCTTGAGGTATTAAATCCCCTCATTCCCAGTCAGCGGTTCCTCCGTTCAAGCCTCATCCCCGGGCTTATAAAAACCGCCCTTTTTAATGATAGCCACTACAACTACGATCAGGCTTTTTTTGAGATCGGTTCAGTATTTACCTCCCAAGGCGAGGAGCTCAGGCTCGGGGTCCTCGCAAAGGGCGTAAAGAGATCCTTTCCCCAAGAGGAGTGGACCTCAAAGGACCTGAAGGATATACTTCTTTCCGTCGCAAGTCTCTTTAAAAGGGATCTTGAACTGGAAACTGGAGGACCCGAGTTTCTTCATCCCGGATCCAGAGTTACATTGTTGATCGGGGGGGAGAAAGTCGGATTTGCAGGAACGCTGTCTCCAGAGGTCAGCCAGAAGCTGGACCTCAGGGGAAAGGTGGCGGTTGCTGAAGTTTCACTCCCTAAGTTAATTGATGGCAGAAGACCCCGCTTTAAGAAAATGTCCAAATATCCCCCTGCACACAGGGACCTTGCCCTGATCGTGGACAAAAATATGTCGGTGAGTAAATTATTAAATGAGATCAGATCTCACATAGGTGAGCTGATGGAGGAAGTGAGAGTTTTTGACCTTTATGCAGGTGAAAAGGTAGGGGAAGGCAAGAAGAGCGTCGGCATAAGGATCGCTCTGAGAAGTGAACTCAAAAGCCTGTCTGGTGAGGAGGTGCAGGAATTAATGGAAAACCTCGTCAAGAAGTTACGGGACAGGCTGGGTGCAAGGTTAAGATAAAACCGCCTGCCCTGCAGGTGCCCCGGAGATTTAAATTGGGGCCTACAAGTGGGCTTTAAGGGAACCCGGCTTCGGCAGGGTCCGGAAGGGGCCCGCCGAGAGGGATCCCACCTGAAATCTGGAGGCCCGCTAAGGTCTCTGGAGGACACCGCAGGGCGGGTTTGATACCCTTGCCTTCCCCTCCTGGAAACAGGAGGTGGAAGACTTGGAACCGGTAAGGAATAAAGGGGATATCAGAAGTGATATCCTAAAAAGAAGGATAGCTCTCGGGAAAGAGGAGGTCTTAAATAACTCCTCCCTGATAGTCAGCAGGATTTGCTCACTCCGAGAGTTTGTTTCGGCAAAGACCGTCCTTCTCTACGCCTCCGTTAAGGGAGAACCAAACATTATCCCCCTTATCAACACAGCAACGGGTAAGCGATTTGCCCTACCCAAAGTAAAGGGAGATGAACTTATCCTTTACGAAGTAAGCAAGGAGGATGATCTCAAGAGTGGTGCTTTCGGAATACCGGAGCCTCACGGAGGAAAGGAAATTTCTCCCGACGAAGTGGACCTGATCGCAGTTCCCGGAATAGCCTTCGACAGGGAGGGATACAGGCTGGGCTGGGGTAAGGGATACTACGACAGGCTTCTGAAAAGAGCGGGTGCATTCAAGCTCGGTGTTGCCCACTCCTTTCAGGTGCTTGAAAGACTGCCGAGGGATCCGTGGGATGTCCCCGTGGACGCGGTGGTCACCGAAAAAGAGCTTATAAGGAGGTTGTGAAATGGAAACGATGGTAATGATAGGAATAGGGATTCTTGTTCTAATCCTTATTCTCGGAGTTGTTATCCTCTTTAACCTCAGAGGAGGCGCTAAAAAGCCCGATACAGCCGAATCTCAAGCTTTAAAGGAGGAGGAGATTGAGGAAAGGATCAGAAAAGCACATGAGGAGGCAAAGCGAATAATTGAGGAGGCAGACGCAAGGGCGAAGGAGATTATAAGGGAAGCAAAGGAAGAGGCGGAAAGGATCAGGAAAGAGGTTGAGGAGAGAAGGGCTGAGGTCAAAAATCTTGAGGAAAACCTCCACTCGCGCGAGAGACAGCTTGACAGAAAGTGGGAGGTTATGGAAAAGAGGGAAGAGGAAATTTACAGGAGGGAAAAAGAGGTCAGGGAATACGAGAAACAGGTTGAGGCAAAGGAAAGAGAGGTTCTTGAACTTGAAAGAAGTCTCCAAACTCAACAGGAAGAGGTCAGAAAGCTTAAAGAACAGGAAATGCTGGAGCTTCAAAGAATAGCATCAATGACTGCAGAGGAGGCAAAGGAGGAGCTTATGAGGAGGGTGGAGGAGTCTGCGAAGGTTGACGCAATGAGGCTCATAAAAAAGATAGAGGACGAGGCAAAGGAGAAGGCGGAGCTTGAAGCTAAGAGGATAGTAACCACCGCCGTCCAGAGGATCTCTCCGCAGATAGCCATAAATTACACCACTACTTCCGTTGAACTTCCCAACAACGAGTTCAAAGGAAGAATTATCGGCAGAGAGGGGAGAAACATAAGGACCTTTGAGCTTCTCACCGGCGTTGACCTGATCATTGACGACACTCCGGATGTTGTTACCATCTCTTCCTTTGACCCTCTCAGAAGGGAAATTGCAAAGGAAGCCCTTGAACGGCTCATTCAAGACGGCAGGATTCACCCTGCAAGGATAGAAGAAGTTGTTGACGAGGTTAAAAAAGAGATGGATGAAAGGATCAGAAAGATGGGAGAAGAAACGGCATTTGACCTTGAGCTCCACGATATAAATCCGGGCCTGTACTACTACATCGGAAAGCTCTACTTCAGAACCAGCTACTCCCAGAATGTTCTGCTTCACTCAAAGGAGGTTGCACACCTTGCGGGAATGATGGCAGAGGAGCTCGGTCTTGATGCTAAGCTCGCAAGAAGGGCAGGGCTTCTCCACGACATCGGGAAGTCTATTTCCCACGAACTCGGAGGTTCCCACACGGATATAGGCGTTGACCTCTGCAAGAAGTACGGAGAACCTGATGCTGTGATCAACGCAATTAAAGCCCACCACGAGGAAGAACCCGTAAAGTATCCGGAAGTTGCCCTCGTCTGTGCCGCAGATGCCCTCTCGGCTGCGAGACCCGGAGCAAGGAGGGAAACCCTTGAGGCTTACCTCAAGAGGCTTGAGAAACTTGAAGAAATCGTGAGGTCCTTTCAAGGAGTTTCCAACGCATACGCTGTACAGGCAGGAAGGGAGGTACG
>JALSHX010000280.1 GCA_026982025.1 Aquificaceae bacterium
CCTGACCGACTGGCTCAACGGAACAGCCACAGAACCCAAGCTCCTCTGGGAGAGAGAACTGCCCGACGGGAGCTTAACCACAAGTTTCCCTGCGGTTATTAAGACAAGGACCGGAGACGCTTCAACAGATCAATCCGACAAGAACGGATACTGGTATGTGGTCGTGGGCTCGGGACCGCTCGATCCGGAGGGCATTACATTCCCGACCGGCTCCCTTTACTTCTTTGAACTTGAGGATAATGACGGAGACGGAGTGTACGGCGAGCTGGTAAATCAGATAACGCTACCCGTTCCCGCCACTGCTTCTGTGGCGGTGGGAGATTCACTGCCAGTTGATGTTGACAGGGACTACTTTGACGATGTAATTTACTTCGGCGTTTACGGATTGAGCAACACAAAAACCTTCGGTGGCTTTTACAGGCTTCCTCTTAGGACAGGAAACACCTACAAAGATGTCTCAACACTCTCCTCGTCCGACATATCCGAAGTGGTTAACCTGTCTGATTTTGCAACTTCAGGAAACGTGCCTCCCGTGTTCGCTGCTCCCGACTTTACAAAGGACGAGAGTCAGGACTTCTGGCTCTACTTCGGAACGGGCAGATATTTGAGCAACGACGATAAAAGGATAAATTACGACAACTACTTCTTCGGTGTGAAGGATAAGTGCTGGGATGGAACCTGCAGTACAACCTACAGAAGAACCGACCTGACCGACGCGACTGGTATAACCGTTACCTCAACCATAACGGAACTGGGTACAGTTTGCATGTGCGACGAAACGGGATGCAATAACGAGCTTGTGGTGACGGATACCACATTCACAGAACCCAACGAGGTTCCTAAAGGATGGTATTACAAGCTTTCAAACGAAGCGGTAATTTCCCAACCAATAGTATTCGGAGGAATTGTTGACTTCCTTTCTCTTACGCCCCCCGCAAGCCTGTGTGATTTTGAAGGCAAAACCAAGCTTTACGCCCTCTATTACAAAACGGGAACCCCATACCCCAGACCTTCAGTCATTTCACCGGGTGCTACTACAACAAGCGGTACACCGACCGTAGGCAGTTCCGCACAGATTAATCCTTCCGTGGAACTCGGACCAGGCGTTCCGCCTTTCGGGAATCCCTTTGAGGTTGCATCATCAACGAGAAAGAAGTATTCTAAGTTCATCCAGATTTCAAGCGGTGTGGTTATAGAACAGACTCAACAGGTAGCACACGAGGGTGGATTCTTGCTATGGCTGGAAAAGTAAAGGGTTTTTCTCTAATAGAACTCCTTGTCATTATCGTAATACTATCAATCCTTGCGTGGATTGCCGTCGGTCCCCTCAGAAGTCAGATAATGAAGGCAAGGCTTAACGAAGCTGTTAACAAGTTCGTGGCAGACCTCAACGAAATGAAAAGAAGGTCCATAACCCAGAATGCGAGTTTCGGAATAGAGCTTCTCGCCACAAACACAACTTATGTTACCTTTGAGGATAAAAACAAGAACTGTACAAACGATTCGGGTGAAATGATAGCGTCCATCGACCTGCCCGGTGCGGTGAGCTTTTCTGCACCAAGTGCTGTAAGAACAATTGTATGGACGAGAAAAGGCGTACCTCTTAACTCCTCCTGCGGATTTTACAGCGCAACGATAACATTCAGGGCTATGACCTTTGAAAAAGATGTAGTTATAGGAAGACTGGGGAGGATAAGGATTGAGTAAAGAAGGGCAGAAGGGATTCACCCTAATTGAGCTGATGGTAGCATTCGTGATTCTGGTGATCATTTTAAACGGATTCATGTATGGTCTTGCGGTGTACCTTGAGTATGAGCTGAGAACAAGGATCAAAAATGAAGCATCAAGGATGCTCAAAGATATTGCAGGATACTTTGAGGGAATGACATATAAAGCGACCTCTGAGTTTGATATCAAAGCCGTTTTTGACTCAAAGAAGTGTGTTAATGTTACAGTCGGAACCAGTACTGTGACCCTATGCGAATTTGAATATTCAGACCCAATAAGCCAGACAATCCTTGATTCTGATGGAGATGGAGTTGCAGACTTTTACGACCCTTACGACGGCAGTAACCCGTCATTTAAATCCAATCCCAGAGCTGTAGCGGGCTGGCTTACGGTATATCCCGCATCCTCGGGTTCAGGTTGCACGGTTGACTCACCGGGAGGCTCCCCTGGAACGGTAAATTTTCAGTGCGTCAAAGCCGTGGCAGGAACAAATATCTTTTCCTCCGTTACGGTCTCCAAAATTATTGACGATTACGGCAGGGAGCTGGGAAAGGCATTCGGCATTACGGTCTGGTACTTTGAGCCAAAAACGGATAAATATGTCAGCATTAAGAGCGTTGTGTTTAAGGAGAAGATATGAGCAGGGGATACACCTTAATTGAGCTTATTGTGACCATTGCCATTATGCTAATACTCGGAGCGGGAGCCGTTTCAGCCTACCTGTTTGTTTTTAAAAAGGGGGCTGAGGCGCCGGTAATTCTAAAGGACGAAATGGAACTTCAGCTCTCCCTTGCTCAGCTTCTCAAAGATGTTGAAAGCATCGGATTCGGTTTAACCAAAAACTACTTCAACGCCGGAAACTCCTGCACCCTCGTAGATCTCCTGTCAAACAACCAGTCCGTTTCCATCTGTACAGCAAGCGGTTATGAACTTCTTCTCCTTAGCCTCTCAACGAGAAATACGAGGGATTCGGGCTGTTGGGGATACACGGACAAAACGGGGTGCGTTTTCATAAACTCGGGAACAAAGAGCGTCCTCGGTTTTGATTGTCCAAATTCGGGACTTAACCCTGCGGAATACATAGCCACCGACTTTTACAAAAACTCAACCTTCAGCTGTACGGCAAATAGTGCCTGTTCAAGCGGAATTCAATGCGGTGAGGACAGGCTTGTCTTTTACCTCGGAAGCGGGAACGCATATCCCGATTCCTTTGCAGCAAGGTACTTTCTGAGCAATACAAATCTTCCGGGGGACTGTGCACCGGGGACCTTCGTCCTTGAAAAGGAACACCTCAACGACATCCCTCAGCCTGTGATTTCATGCGTTCACACCTTCAGAGCTTTTTACATGGTTCAAAGCGGAACGGGTTTTTCTTACACAACTACGCCTCCATCAAACATTGACGACCTGAGAGGAATAAGACTCTGTTTTATAGTTCAAATCGGTAAAAAGAGGGATGCATCACTGACGCCTCCAAACTTCTCTGCCAACTGCGGAGGCTCCGCTTCATTTACTGCGGAACAGAGGAATTACAGGTGGAAGGTAGTTGAACTTGACATACCTGTGAGGAACCTGCAATGAGAAAGGAAAGAGGAGCAACACTTTTAACGGTTCTTGTGATCGGGGTAGTCAGCCTCGTTCTTATGGCCGGGATTTATTATTTGCTCACCAGAAGCATTCAGGTTAGCGGTTCAATACCCACATACCTAACCCTGAGGGATGCGGCGGCAAGCGGTGCCCACTACGCCGCAACAAGAATACAGCAGGGAAGCATAATCATAGACAGGATTTATTCCTGCCTTCCCGAACCCATTACCCTGAAGTTTAAGTTAAAAGACACCGGCGCCACCTTTACAAATCAGGTCACCGTTTGTCTAATCGGATATTCTCCTCCTCCGGGATACAAAGAGCAGGGCGTTGCCTATTCAAGGGTGATCCCCGGCCAGAAGGGATATATCTATCTTATAGATTCAATAGCTCAGGGTCCCGGCGGTTCCTACTCAAAGATTGAAGCTGTTTACACACCCTGATCAGTCATAGAGAACCGTCGGTGTCAGGAATATTAAAAGCTCTTTATCTTCAAAGTTCTTGGTTTCCTGACCGAACAGCCACTTTAAAATGGGGACCCTGATGAGACCCGGAACTCCGCTGGTTGTTACATTGTCAGAGGAGTCTATAATTCCTCCTATAACGAGTGTGTCACCGTCGTTGACTATTACTTTCGTTGAGAGCTCGTTTGTATCAATAACTGGACCCACCGGAGTGTCCTCTCCTATCGTGTCTTTGGTCAGCTTTATATCAAGAAGAACACGCCCGTCGGGTGAAATGATGGGAAGAACATCAAGCTGAAGGACCGCCTCCTTAAACTGAATGTTCGCTACGTTGGCACCTCCTGCCACGACTGCGGTTTGATACGGAATCTCTGCCCCCTGCTTAATAGTAGCCTGCTGACCGCTTATGGTTACCACCGTGGGCTTGGCAAGACTTTTGATCTTCCCAACTTTCTCAAATGCTGATATCCTGAGGTTGAGAGCATTTAAAAATCCCCTTGAATATGTAAATGTGAGAATTCCTCCTTCCGTTGTCAGCTGTCCTGGAGTGGTCTGGAGTGCCTGTCCCACTCCGAGGTTAACACCGACCCCTCCCGATATAGATTCGGGAACGCTTACATTTGAGAGGAGGGCTGACCAGTTAATCCCCAGCTCCCTTGTTATGGTTTTGTCAACCTGAAGTATCTTTGCCTCTATTTTGACCTGCGGGGGAACATCGCTGATGTATTCGCTGAACTGCTCCTTAATTTTCTCAATGACTTCTGGGTAGTCGGTGATCATTACTGCATTGAACTCCTTGATTACAGGCGTTACCCTGAGTTTATCATCCTTACCAACCTTCTCCTCCTTGAGCGCACCACCCGTAAGAATGACCCCTGCTTCCGATCTTATCGGCTCAATCATCTTTATAAACTCGTCTGGGCTTATGTACTTGAGGTAGAAGATCTCCGTAACCGGTTTCCGGGCAGCAGGAGCTGAGACTAGAAATTCGGAGAGAACCTCCTCGTACTTCTGGATCTTTTCAACGGTGTCTGTTATAACGAGAGCATTGAAGGTCGGTGCTTCCGTTATCACCGTTTCATTGGTCAGGTGAGGGGCAAGAAGCTCCTTTGCTTGAGGTATTCCGATGGTTTTGAGGTAAAAGACCCGGGTTATAACAGCCTCTGGCTTTTCCTCGATCCCCAGCCTTCTTTCCGCCACAAGTTTTTCAACATAGTCTTTTATCCTCTTTTCCAGCTTCTTTACCTTTGATTCATCATCCCTTATGTATATTGTCTTGAGTGTCTTGTCAACAACAATTTCTGCGGAGGGGCTGACACGACCTTTGAGCAGGTCAAGGAGCTTGGTTATATCGTCGTCAGTGAGATCTCTTATGTCAAGTTCAAGCTCGCCCGCTTTTGTTATCTTGTATATGTTTTCATTGATAGGTACCGCTATGAGACCGTACTCCTTTATTATTAGATTAAATGCCTCATTTACGCTGACGGGTTTCTGTATGTAGATGCTGACTTTCTGATTCAGAAGGTCTTTAATTTTGGGGTCTATGAGAACATTCTTCTCAACCACTTTGGCAATAGACCTCAGAACAACATCAAGCCGGACATCCTCAAATCTCATCTCCCTTACCGTCTGGGCGTAAGAGATTCCTAAGACGAGGGTTATTAAGAAACCGAGTACCGCAATCCGCCTCATTTCTTTTTCCCTCCCTTCTTTAGAACTTCATCGGGCGAACGCCCGGTTTTTATAAGCTTAACGGAACCGTCCTTTCCCTCAAGAACAATGTACTTCTGGACCCCTTCCTCCGAATCAATTACTATGTATCCTACCGCGTCTTCCTTGCTGGTAAAGGGATCCTTTCCGTAAGAAATTGTAAACAAAATTGCCACCAAAAACAACCCAAAGGCAAACCCTTTCATAATCCTCACCTCACCTCTGAAGGATTATGTCTATAATTACATCGGCAGAGATCATGTTAGCACCTTTGACAGGTGATATTCTCACCGATTTGGGATAGGAAACGAGTCCCTTCCTGTAAAGACTCTCAAGGAAGCTGTAAAGGTCAGATGTTCTTCCCTCAACCGTCATCTGAACCTCCATAGTCGTAACGGGTATGCCCGCCTGCTGAGGTTTCTGCTGTTGATTTGGCTGAGGTCCCTTAGCCTGGCGATTTCTCCTCGCCATTCTTCTGTTTGGAGGCTGTTTCTGCTGTGCCACGACTTTTACCAGCTTCCTATCACCCGCCTCAACGAGCTGAAGGTTAGTAACCTTTGGCTGTGCAACCGCAATCCTCGTGATAACTAGATTCCTTATCCCCGCCATGAAGTTGATCTCCCCGAGGATCCGCTCAATCTCTTCCCTTGTTGGAATTTTTCCCACCACCTTTTCAAGCTCAGTCCGGGTCATTTCCTCCTGTTTTTTTAGTTCCTCAAGCTGTTGTTCAAGTTTCTTCAAAACACCCGGCTGGATAAGCCTGTTGTACTTCTCAATCTCCTGCTTGAGCTGAGCTATCTGTCCTTCAAGCTCCTTCTTCTTCTCAATGTTGGGTTTAATGGTATAAAACCACAGAGCTCCTATTACCACCGCGGGTGCAATGATCACGATCAACAGTCTCTGCCAGAGAGGAGAATTTGCCCACTGCTGTTTAATCCTCTCTAACATCTACTCCTCCCCTTTTGTAAAGCTTTTTTGCACTTTCATAGACGCAATGTAAAATATAATGCCATTTTTGTTCTCCCGCTTCCTTATCTCACCCGGAACAAGCTGATTAAACTCGTTCCTGACGGTGTAAAAGAAGTTTTTGATGGAGTTTATATCGTAAGAACCGAATGTAAGTTCCACATTAACATTTTCAAATGTCAGTCTCTGTGTCAGTCCGTCAAACCAAACGGTGTTGGGAACCCTGTTTTTAAGAAACTGGAGGGAGTTATTAAAAGGTATGTAGTAGTCCTTTAGGGCGAGGATGATGTCTTTACTCATCTGAAGATACTGAATCCTCGATCTGACTTCCCTGATCTGTGCCTGAAGCTTTCTCTTTTGAGCCTGAATGATGTCCGCCTTTTTCTTCAACCTGTTCCTTTCCTGAGTTAGTTTCTCAACCTTGAACTGAAGAGCATTCACTTCATCCATAAGGGTTTTTGCGTAAAACAGCTCACCCGCGGCTATTATGAGACCGATGAGGGGTATTGCAAGGATCCCTTTGTCTTTCAGAAGTTCACGGTAGTTTATTTGTCTCAGCCTTGAAAGGTCGGGTAACTTGAACTCCCTCTTTTCCTTCTTGGCAAGGTTTATCCTTATCATCCCTCACTCCTCCAGTCCCCTTATGGAGAGGACGTAAGGTATAAAGAATACAGGAGAAACGTCCTCAAGGTCAAGTATCCCCAGAATAGGAAGGTTCATCATTATATTTTCAAGGGTCAGCTCATCCGCTATCACCGGTCCCGCAAGGTAGATGTTTGATATTTCGTTGATGACGAGGAGGTTCCTCACCTCAATGAGGAAGTTGTCCAGCATAACCGGGTCCTTTGTTTCCCTGTACTGCTTGTAATTGAAGTCAACTTTGTTGTAGGAGATGAGGGTTTTACCGTAGTAGGTGAGAATTCCCTCAAAGTAATCCACATAGAGTATGGCGAAGGGAGGAGGAAACCTGTTGTAGAGACCGTAGTTTATAATGTCAACGATTTCGTAGTCAATTATCTTCGGCTCAAGCCCGACTGTCCTGAGAAGTTCGTTAAGGCGCTCAACGGAGCTCTTCCTTGCTATGGTGATGACCACCTTGATGTACTTATCGTCGGGGTCCTTCTCAAGGAAATAGTAGTCGTGGATAGTTTCCTCCTTTATCTGCTGTGTCTCCGACTTGATGAACCAGTCAATTGCTTCCACGAGATC
>JALSHX010000281.1 GCA_026982025.1 Aquificaceae bacterium
TCTTCCCGCAGATAGGCAAATAAGCTCTGAAGAGTTTGAGGACCTGAGAATACGAAGGGGCATTCCCCGCATCGGAAAGGAGCTTAGAGAGGGTTTTTCCCCCGTTGAGGCAGGCATGGTTGAACACGCCATAGACATGAACAAGGGCTGTTATGTGGGACAGGAGGCTGTGGCAAGGGTTTTTTACAGGGGCAGGACTCCACGCAAGCTCGTTAAGATGGAGGCTGAGGGGCGGATTGAGGAAGGCTCGGAATTATTTAACGATGAGGGTAAGAAGGTTGGTGTGATAACTTCCGTAGCTTCCGACGGCAGGCGGGCAATAGCGTATATTTTGAGTGAGGAAGCGGGTAAAGGTTCTTCTTTCTACGTGGGGTCAACGAAGGTTAAAATTATTGAGTAGGGAGGTCAGGAAGGATGGGAAGAGAGGTGACATTTAACATAGGGAGTGAGGAGGTCAGCGGATACCTCGCCGAACCCCCAGACAGGGGTCCCGGAGTTATAGTGATCCACGAGTGGTGGGGTCTTGATTCACCGCTCTCAAACATCAGGGAGCTTACCGACAGGCTTGCACAGGAAGGCTTTACTGCCTTTGCTCCTGATTTTTACAGGGGTAAAACCGCGGATAATCCCGACGACGCGGGGGCTCTGATGACAGATATGTTTCAGAACAGGATGGAAGAAGTTGACTCCATGTTCAGGTGTGCCGTTGAGGGCTTGAAGGGACTTTCCAAGGTTGACCCGAAGAAGATCGGAGTTACCGGTTTCTGCTGCGGGGGTACTCTTTCCATGTACTTTGCATCCAAGTTTTCTGAGCTTATTGATGCCAGCGTCCCCTTCTACGGTCTACCGCAGCTCGCCCCCGTTAACGGCTCAGGGGTAAAGGTGCCCATCTTCTTTGTAATGGCGGAAAAGGACGAGTTTGTCAACAACGACGAGGTTATGGACCTTGCAAAGGAGGTTTGGAAAAACGGAATTGAAGTTCAGACAAAGGTATATCCCGGGGTCAACCACGCATTTCTCAATACCAAGAGGCCGGAGGTTTACAACGAGGAAATCGCGGAAGATGCGTGGAAAATGGCTGTTGAGTTTTTCAAAAGACACTTGGTATAATTAAGCATTCGGAGGAAAGGATGGCAGCCTGTGAAGTATGCGGAAAGAGAGTAATGCACGGCAGAAGGGTTACCTTCTCAGCCAAGAGGAACCCCCGTCTCTTTAAACCCAACGTCCAGAGGGTCAGGGTGAGATTGCCCGATGGTACCGTGAAGAGAATGTATGTCTGTACCAAGTGCCTCAAAGCAGGTAAGGTGACCAAGGCGGTAAGGGCTGAGTCCCGAACCTAAATGTCTTTATTTTTTCTTCGCTTTCTGACTTCGGGAGAGTCCCACGGTCAGGGACTTACCGCGGTCCTTGAGGGAATCCCCGCTAACCTTGAGATTACCGAAGAATACATAAACAAAGAACTCAGGAGAAGACAGGGAGGTTACGGAAGAGGGGGGAGAATGAAAATTGAGAAGGACAGGGTAAGGATTCTCTCGGGCGTTCGCTTCGGGAAAACTCTTGGTTCTCCCATCTGCCTCTGGATAGAAAACAAGGACTGGGCAAACTGGAAGGATAAAATGGCAGTTGAGGGAGAGCCCGATGAGTCCGTGGTTCCCTTTACGAGACCCAGACCCGGTCATGCGGATCTCAGCGGGGGTATAAAGTACAACCAGAGGGACCTTCGCAACATCCTTGAGAGGGCATCGGCAAGGGAAACCGCCGCAAGGGTCGCGGTGGGTGCGATCTGCAAAAGATTCCTTGAGGAGATGGGAATCAGGATCGGGAGCTATGTGCTGAACATAGGTGAATGCTCTTTCCCCATAAAGGAGCGGGACCTCATAAAGAGACACCTCCATGCAGAGGAATCGGAGGTTAGGTTTCCCGACCCTTCAAAGGACGGGGAGTTTCGCAGGTACATTGATTCGGTGAGGGAGAGGGGCGAGAGTGCAGGCGGGATGTTTGAGGTTTTTGCTGTCGGAGTGCCTCCGGGTCTGGGCAGCCACATCCAGTGGGACAGAAGAATTGACGGCAGAATAGCTCAGGCGATGATGAGTATTCAGGCGATGAAGGCGGTGGAAATCGGAATGGGGACGGAGTGTGCGGTCCGTCTTGGCTCTCAGGTTCACGATGAGATAGGTTACAGAAAGGGCAAAGGATTCTTCCGCTACTCCAACAACCTCGGAGGAACTGAAGGAGGAATAACCAACGGAATGCCCCTTATCGTCAGGGTTACCATGAAACCCATTCCCACTCTTAAGAATCCTCTGAGGAGCGTTGACATAGAAACAAAGGAGCCTCTGAAGGCGGGGAAGGAGAGAACCGATGTTGTAGCTGTTCCTTCGGCATCGGTTGTGGGCGAGGCTATGCTTGCCATAGTTCTGGCGGACGCCCTTCTTGAGAAGCTTGGCGGAGACTTTATGGAGGAGGTTATAGAGAGGTTTAAGCAGTACATAAAGCACATCGGGGAGTTCTGATGAAATGGTTTTTAAGGCTGTCGGAGGAGGTGGGCAAAGCAACCCTCCTTGCCCTTCAGGCTGTTTACTACTTTTTCAGAAATCCGCCAAAGATTAGGCACTTCGCTGACCAGTTCTCTTACATTGCGGCAGAAACTTCACTGGTAGTCCTCGTGACATCAACATTCACCGGCGGTGTTATAGCCCTTCAAACCTACTCAACCTTTCACAGGTTTAATGCGGAGTACCTCATCGGTGCGGTCGTAGCCCTGTCAATGGGAAGGGAGCTTGGTCCCGTACTGACCTCCCTTATGGTAGTGGCAAGGGTCGGATCTGCCATGACGGCGAGCATCGGTACCATGAGAATAACCCAGCAGATAGACGCCCTTGAAGTACTCGCCGTAAATCCCGTACGTTATCTCGTTACACCCCGTCTCTTTTCTACCACCATAGGCGTGCCTTTCTTGACCGTTCTTTCCAATGTTGCGGGAATTTTTGGAGGATGGCTTGTATCAACCAAGCTTTTTAAGGTTAACGAATACCTCTACTGGCAGAAAATGATTGACCTTACCGAATTTTACGACATCATCGGTGGACTTTACAAAGCATTTGTTTTCGGGTTTATCATTGCCACCGTGAGCTGTTACTTCGGTTATTACACAAGGGGGGGGACCGAAGGGGTGGGAAGGTCCACCACAAATTCGGTGGTGACCTCCTCAATGCTGATTCTGATTACGGATTACTTCCTTACCGCTATTATATTTTAAGAAAATGGACCGGAACCATAACCTGAGGATCCTCGGTATCAGCTTCTTTCTAATTTTGACCTTTGCCTTCATTGAACTCGTGGGAGGCTTTTTAACCAACAGCCTTGCGCTTCTCTCAGACGCAGGGCACATGCTGACCGACAGCGTTTCCCTCCTTATCGCTCTTATAGCGCAGTTTCTTGTTATAAAGGCTTCGGGAAAAAACATGACCTACGGTCTTTACAGACTTGAAGTCCTTGCAGCTCTTGCAAACGGGGTTTTTCTTATAGGTCTCGTTGCCTACATTGCATACGAGGCTGTTCAGAGGTTTTTCTCTCCCGAGAAAGTTCTCGGTCCTCAGATGCTCGCAATAGCAACGGTTGGCCTGATCATAAACCTTCTCGTCGGATACATGCTTTACAAGAAGTCCTCGGAAAATATAAATGTAAGGGCTGCTTTCCTCCATGTGGTTACCGATACCCTCGGTTCCGTTTCCGCCATAATGGCGGGCTTAGCTATAACCTTCTGGAACCTGCACATTGCAGATCCAATCCTGAGTATAGCGGTGTGCCTACTTATCCTTCCCAGCGCCTACTCTGTGATTAAAACCTCCATTGGCGTCCTCCTTGAATTTGTCCCTTCCAGCATTGATGCTGAGGAGATTGAGAAGGATATAAGGAAGGTTGATGGGGTAATTGATGTTCATGACCTTCATGTGTGGTCCATTACACCCGGAAGCGTGGTCTTTACGGCTCATGTGGTTGTTGAGGATGTTCTTGCCTGCAACTCAATCCTAAGGAAAATAGAGGATGTTGTTAAAGCACACGGAATTGAACACAGCACCATACAGATTGAAAGGGAGGGTTATTCCTGCCCTCCCACATGTCCTCTAATTAATTCTCCCGCACACCGGGGACACAGCCACGCCCACTGATATAATATCTTTGAAGTGATTGAGATCAGAGGAGTGACACTTCCGGTAATCTCAATCAGGATCAAGGAAAAAACGAACTTAAGGGAACTCAAGGAGTTGCTATCTGCAAAGGTTCGAGGAAATCTCTTCAAGGGCGGGTACTTCGTTATTGAAAATCCGGACAAAATTCCAAAGAGCTGGATCAAGGAAATAGAGAAGACCCTGAGTTCTCAAAAAATTGAGAGCATTCTGGGAGCCGGGAGGTTTGACTGGAAGGACGAGGGACAGGAGGTTGAGAGGCTCCTCATTATTCACCGCCATCTCAGATCCGGTCAGAAAATTGAACACGGCGGTGATGTCCTAATCCTCGGTGATGTAAACAGGGACGCTCAGGTAGTTGCTGTGGGTAACATAATCGTAATGGGAACCCTCAGGGGCGTTGCAATTGCGGGTGCTCTTGGTGATGAAACCGCTGTTGTGGTCGCTCAGAGAATGGAACCCCAGCAGATAAGGATAGGTAAAAAGATAGCCATCAGCGACGAACAGGAAAGGAGGTCGCCGGGATACCCTGAAGTTGCAAAGGTTGAGGATAATGTGATAGTCTTAGAGAAAGTCTGAGGTAAAGGGATGACAGAGGTTATAGTCATAACATCCGGAAAGGGAGGAGTGGGAAAGACCACGATAACCGCCAACCTCGGAGTTGCCATTGCAAAGCTCGGAAAGAAGGTTCTCCTCATAGATGCGGACATAGGGCTCAGGAATCTTGACATGATTCTTGGTCTTGAGAACAGGATAGTCTATGACATACTTGATGTTTTGGAAGGAAGGGTTGTTCCCCACAAGGCTTTTGTAAAGGACAAGAGGGGGTTAAACCTTTTTCTTCTGCCGGCGAATCAGACAAAAAACAAGGATGCGGTCAAGACGGAGAAGTGGCTTGAGCTGGTAAAGGATTTAAAGTCAAAGGGCGAATTTGACTACATAATAATAGATTCTCCGGCTGGGATTGAGCAGGGCTTTAAAATTGCCGTCGGTCCCTCCGACAGGGCGTACATCGTGGTTAACCCGGAGGTTTCTTCTGTCAGGGATGCGGACAGGGTTATAGGTCTTCTTGAGAGCATGGAAAAGGACGCCTACGGCGTTATAGTAAACCGTATTCGCTGGAAAATGGTGAAGAAGGGCGAAATGCTATCGGTTGAGGACGTGGTTGAAATCCTGAAGGCTCCATTGCTGGGAGTGGTCCCCGAGGAGGAGAAGCTCGTTGACTTCACCAACAGGGGCGAGCCGATAGTTCTCCATGACAAGTACAACGCATCAAAAGCAATTATGGATGTGGCAAGGAGAACCCTCGGAGAGGATGTTCCTATTGAACGATACGGAGAGAAGGAAGGTTTCTTCAGCAGGCTGTTCGGAGGATAGAATTGTTCGGACTCGGTTCCCTCTTCAGGAGAAAGAGCAAAGACATTGCAAAACAGAGGCTCATGCTTGTTCTCAGCTACGAGAGGCAGGGACTTCCTCCAAATGTGGTGGATCAGCTCAGGGAAGACCTCATATCCCTTTTTTCCAAGTATCCTCAGTTTGACGAAGGGGGGATTGAGGTTGCCATTAAGAAAAACGAGGAGGAAAGGGAGGAGCTATGGATCAGCATACCCCTCAAGTGAGGGCGGTCAGTTTTTCGTTAACCTCCTTTGATCTCAATGCTTCAATTATTTCATCAAGTTTTCCGTCAAGTATGTCGGGAAGTTTGTAAAGGGTCAGGTTGATTCTGTGGTCCGTGACCCTGTTCTGGGGGAAGTTGTAAGTTCTTATCTTTTCGCTCCTTTCCCCCGTTCCAACCTGTTCCTTTCTCTCCTTTGCGATTTCCTCCCTTCTCTTTCTCTCGTAGTGGTCTTTGAGCTTTGCCCTCAGAATTTTAAGAGCCTTCTGTTTGTTCTGGAACTGAGACCTCTCGTCCTGACATGTCACCACGATCCCCGTGGGAATGTGGGTTATCCTGACTGCTGTTTCCGTGGTGTTTACATACTGTCCTCCTGCACCCGAAGCTCTGAAGGTTTCCACCCTGAGGTCCTGAGGGTTTATTTCAATTTCTTCCTCGTCCGCCTCTGGGAGGACCGCAACCGTCGCGGTAGATGTGTGAATGCGTCCCCCCGACTCCGTAACGGGAATTCTCTGGACCCTGTGGACACCGCTCTCGTACTTGAGCCTTGAGTAAGCTCCTTCTCCCTCAATCAGAAGAACCGCTTCCTTTATACCTCCAAGTCCCGTTCTGCTTGAATTCAGCACGCTTACCTTCCAGCCTTTCTCCTCCGCATACTTCTGATACATCCTCAGGAGATCACCGGCAAAAAGAGCCGCCTCCTCACCGCCCGTTCCCGCCCTTACCTCAAGAATGACATTCCTTGAGTCGTTTGGATCCTTCGGAACGAGGAGCAGCTTGAGGGTATCCTCCAGTTGGTTTAGCTTCTGCGTGAGCCTTTCAACTTCCTCTTGTGCAAGTGTCCTGAGTTCCGGATCGGAACTTTTGAGCATTGACTTTGCTTCCATGAGGTCCTTTTCCGTTTTTTTGTACTCTCCGTATTTTTCCCAAATCTCGGAGATCTCCTTGTGTTCTCTGCTTAATTCTCTGTACCTTTTGATGTCTTTGATCGTTTCAGGGTCCGAGAGTTCCTTTTCAAGGTCCTTGAACCTTCTTTCTATTTTTTCTAACCTTTCAAGGAGCTCCTTCCTGAGCATTAACCTTCCTTCTTTTCACCGGGGGCGGTAAGCTGGTGAAAGAGGGGCTTTATTCTGAGCCTCCCGGCGTAGAAGGGATGGCACTGACTGCACACCTCTATATGGACCGTTCCTCCCTTGGTTGAGAGGAGCGTAAATGTGTTACCGCAACCGCAAATGAAAGTCGTTTCCCTGAGCTCCGGATGGATGTCCTTCTTCATTTTTACCTCCGCCGGACAAGAAAATAATTATACTATGCGTTCATGGCTTTGAGAAATTCTTTGTTTGTTTTGAACCTCTTGAGCTTGTCAAGAAGAAACTCCATTGCCTCAACGGGATCCATCGTTGCAAGGAACTTCCTGAGAACCCACATTCTTTGAAGCTCCCACTCCTCAACGAGGAGCTCCTCCTTCCGCGTTCCCGACTTTTCTATGTTAATGGCGGGGAAGACCCTTCTTTCCATAAGCCTTCTATCAAGGTGGATTTCCATGTTTCCCGTTCCTTTAAACTCCTCAAAGATTACGTCATCCATCCTTGAGCCGGTTTCAATAAGTGCGGTGGCTATGATTGTCAG
>JALSHX010000282.1 GCA_026982025.1 Aquificaceae bacterium
CCTTCTTTCCATAAGCCTTCTATCAAGGTGGATTTCCATGTTTCCCGTTCCTTTAAACTCCTCAAAGATTACGTCATCCATCCTTGAGCCGGTTTCAATAAGTGCGGTGGCGATGATTGTCAGCGAACCCCCCTCCTCAATGTTTCTCGCCGCACCGAAAAACTTCTTGGGTCTTTGAAGGGCTGTTGCTTCTATTCCTCCGGAGAGAACCCTGCCAGTGGGGGGAGTGACAGCGTTTGAAGCCCTTGCAAATCTCGTCATTGAGTCAAGTAGTATCACCACATCGTTTTTGAGCTCAACGAGCCTCTTTGCTTTTTCAATTACCAGCTCCGCCACCTGCATGTGTCTCTCTGGGGGTTCATCAAATGTTGATGCAACCACCTCCGCCCCGTCGCCCACTATCCTTCTCATCTCCGTGACCTCTTCGGGTCTCTCGTCAATGAGGAGTATTATCAGGTGAACTTCCGGATGATTTTCAATTATTGCCCTTGAGATTTTTTGAAGGAGAACGGTTTTACCCGCTTTGGGCGGAGCAACTATCATTCCTCTCTGACCTTTGCCGATGGGTGATATGAGGCTGATTACTCTCGTTGATAGTTCGCTCGGCTTGAACTCAAGGTTGAACTTTTCTGTGGGATGAAAGGGAGTGAGCCTGTCAAAGACGGGTCTGTTTCTCAGGGTCTCGGGATCTGCGGGAAGACCGTTGACCGCTTCCATTTTAATGAGTGCTTTGTACTTTTCCCCCTCCTTTGGGAGCCTTGCAAATCCCACTATGGTATCTCCGTTTTTAAGTCCGAACTTCTTTATCTGGGAGGGCGCAACATAAACATCGTCCCAGCTCGGCATGTAGTTATTCTGGGCGCTTCTCATGAAGCCGTATCCCTCGGGCAGGATTTCAAGGACCCCTTTAACGAAAACGAGCCCGTCATCCTTTGCCTGTGATGCGAGGATTCTTTCAATGAGCTCTTCCTTCTTGAGACCTGTTGTCCTCTGTAGCCCTATTTCCTTGCCGAGTTTTTGAAGTTCTTGAAGCGTCATCTTCTTGAGCTGATCAAGGGTGTAGCTTTTCTTCTCTTCAAGTTCCTGCATCCTATCCTCCTGTTTATTTGCCTATGCAAAATCTGGAAAAAATGTTCCCCAAAATTTCCTCGGTAGTAATCTCACCAACAATCTCCCCCAGGTAATCCGCCGCCTCCCTTACATCAAGCATTGCAATTTCGGGGCTAATATCCTCTCTTGCGTACATCTCTATAAATTTTTCAAGAACCGCCTTAGCTTTTTTGAGAAGCTCTTCATGCCTTACCGAAACATATATGTTTAATCCCTCGTCAACGAGCGCTCCAGCTTTTTTAAGGATTTCTTCTTCAAGGTCTCGGATTCCATGCCCCTTCAGGGCGCTAACTTTTATTATAGAATGTTCTCCTCCAAATTCAAGGGGTATGTTTAGGCCCAGATCAATTTTGTTCACCGCGATAATGAGGTCCCTGTCCTTAACCAGATTGTAGATTTCCGTATCTTCCCCGGTAAGGGGCTTTGATCCGTCAAGGACGAAAACCACTACATCGGAGGACCTTATCTTTTCAAGGGACCTCTCAACTCCTATCTTTTCAACCTTGTCCGCGGTTCTTCTGATCCCGGCGGTGTCAATTAGATTTACGGGTATTCCCCTTAAGTTTATCTGCTCCTCTATGTAGTCCCTCGTTGTTCCTTCAATGTCCGTGACAATTGCCCTGTCTTCCTTGAGCAGGGCGTTAAACAGTGATGACTTTCCCACATTGGGTTTACCCACGATAGCAAGCTTAATACCCTCCCTTATCGCCTTACCTACCTTGGCTCTCTCAAGGAGCCTGTTGATACCCTCAAAGACCCTGCGCGACAAGTCAAGGACCTGCTCCTTTGTCAGTGTAGGTATGTCTTCTTCCGAAAATTCAATGTCGGCTTCAAGATAGGCACTCAGCTCAATGAGGCTTTCCCTCAGGGGCTTTATGTACCTGCTCAGCTCACCTCTAAGCTGTCTTACCGCTACCCTTCTTGCAAGGTCAGTCTTTGCGGAAATAATGTCCGCAACCGCCTCTGCCTGTGTGAGGTCCATTTTGCCGTTAAGAAAAGCCCTTTTGGTGAACTCACCCGGCTCCGCGAGTCTGCATCCTCCTGAAATAAAGATTTCAATAGCCTTTTTCAAAACGAGGGGATTTCCATGCAGTGATATCTCAACCACATCCTCACCCGTGTAGCTTAAAGGGGACCTGTAGTAAACGAGTATTCCTTCATCTACCGGTTCTCCTTTTTCGTCAATGAGCGTTCCGTAATAGGCTCTTCGTGGTTTTACCTTCCCCTTCGTTTTGAAGAACCTCGTTGCTATTTCAAGAACGCCCGATCCCGAGAGTCTGATCATCCCGATAGCGCTTTCTCCAAGAGGGGTAGCGACTGCAACTATGGGTTCTTTCATGCTGAGGTGTATTTAATTACAGATAAAGTACTGCACACGGCGGTTTTGTGCAACCTCATGAATCAAAAAGATAGTATTTTTTAAACATTACCTCAACCCTTTCCCCTTCACTTAGATCACAATCTCCGTAAATTTTGGCGATTGCCTTGTCGTTTTCTTTTCTGAGGTGGATCAGTGCTTCTCCTCCGAGCCTTTCAATCATAGTGACCTCAATACTCCCCCCTCTTTTTACCTCAATGTCTTCCGGTCTAACACCTAAATAAACCGCTTCACCTCTATCAACTTCAATTCTTACACCGAGAAAATCAATGAAGTATTTTCCTTCTTCTATTGCTGGCTTCTTTTTAACTATGTTCATGGGAGGATTTCCTATAAAGCCTGCTACGAAAGTGTTTCCGGGATTTCTGTATATATCCATCGGTTCGCCCATCTGCTCAATAGAACCCTCTCTCATCACCGCAAGCCTGTCAGCAAGGGTCATGGCTTCCGTCTGGTCGTGGGTTACATATATTGTGGTTAGCCCGAGGGACCTCTGGAGTTTCCTGATTTCCTCCTTCATCTTAATTCTCAGACGAGCGTCAAGGTTTGAAAGGGGTTCATCCATCAGTAGTAGGTCTGGCTCCCTCACCAGTGCTCTCGCAATGGCTACCCGTTGCTTTTCCCCTCCCGATAGTTCCGCTGGCTTTGAATTTAGCAGGTGTTCAATCCCGAGGAGCAGTGCAACTTCCCTCACCCTCCTTTCTATTTCTTTCTTGTTCATTCCTTCCATCCTCAGCGGGAATGCGATATTGCCTCTCACGGTCATGTGGGGATATAGTGCGTAGTTCTGAAAAACCATTGCCACTCTTCTCTCACCGGGGTTTAAGAAAACCCCCTCACCCGCAACCATTCTGCCCTTTATGTACACCTCACCGGAGGTGGGTTTTTCAAGACCCGCCAGAATGTTGAGGAGGGTGCTCTTGCCCGATCCTGAGGGTCCCAGAATAACGAAGAACTCTCCTTCTTCAACTTTGAGATCAATACCTCTCAGCGCCTCCACCCTTCCTCTGAGGATTGAAGAAAATACTTTTTTAACTCCTTTTAATTCCGCACTCATTCTTTTAATCCGCCTCCCGTCAGACCGCTGATTATGTGCCTTTGGAAAAGAACTACGGTGATCAGTATGGGGATTACGGATATCAAAGAGGAGGCCGTAATGTATCCCCACGGAACCTCACCGTGGAGACCTTCAAATAAAGCAATTCCGACAGGTACCGTTCTTGAACCGTGATCAATCGTGAATAGAAGGGCAAAGAGGAATTCGTTGAATGAGAATATGAACATCAGCACGAAGGCGCAGAGCATTCCGGGCTTGGAGAGAGGAAGAATTATGTAAAGGAGTACCTTTATCGTTGAGGCACCGTCCACCAAAGCGGACCTGTCAAGGTCCCTTGGCAGGGAATTAATGTAGCTGTAAATGAGCCAAGTGCCGAGGGGAATGCTCCACACCGAGTAGGTAATGATAAGTGGAACATAAGTGTTTATGAGACCGAGGGATGCAAAGAACCGGTAAAGAGGAATTGCAGAGCTGATGGGAGGAAGCATAGAGAGGACAAGGACCGAGAATAAGACGGCGGTGGGATTTCTATGAAGTCTGCTCAGGTAGTAAGAAAGCGGGACGCATAGGGTCAGAGACAGAGAGGCTGACGCAGATGCAACGATTATGCTGTTTCTGATGTAATCGGTGAAGTGCAGTTCGGGGGAAGTCAGAAGGTCCCGGTAGTTTTTAAGGGTCATCCGGAAGTCTCCCTTGATGAGAAGATCGGGGTTTCCGCTCAGGGAGAGGGCTACCATCCAAACTATAGGAATGAGGGTAAATGAAATCACGAAGATGAGTCCCGACGACATAATTAACGCCTTTATTAATCGCTCACTCAAAGCCATGCCTCCTCCTGCTAATGAGAAGTAGTAAAAAAGAGACGGTTAGGGAAATAAGGAAAAGGGAAACTGAAACGGCGGAGCCGTAGCCCAAGTCCCCTCCGAGATATATTCTGTACGCATAAAGGGATAGAGGAGTTGTGGAACCTCCCGGACCTCCCTCTGTAAGGACAAAGACGAGATCAAAGACTCTGAGTGCGTCCACCGTCCTAAAAACGATTGCAACGAGAATAAAGGGTCCTATAAGAGGCAGTGTTATCTCCCGAAACCTTCTAAAAATTCCTGCTCCGTCAACCTTCGCCTGTTTGTAAAGGTCTTCAGGAATTGACTGGAGTCCCGCAAGGATGATGAGAGCGACAAAGGGGGTTGTCTTCCAGAGGTCCGCAACGGCAACGGAGAGGAGCGCCGTTAATTCGTTCCCCAGCCAGTTTATCCTTAAACCCAAAATGCTGTCCGTTAGGTAGTTAAGGAGTCCGTATGAGTAATTAAACATGGATTCCCACGCACGGGCGCTCACCACGCCCGGAATAGCCCACGGCAGGAGAACCAGACCCCTCAGAATCCCCCTCCCGGGAAAGCTACTGTGAATTATTAGTCCCGTCAGCAGACCAGAAACAAGCTCAAGGCTGACGGAAAGGATTGTAAATTGTAGGGTGAAGAGGAGGGACTTGATGAAGACGGGATCCTCAAAGAGACGGATGTAGTTTTCGGGAAAGTTAAAGTCTTTTCCGATGAAGGTGGTGTATCTGAAGAAGCTTAAGTAAAAGGTTCCAGCGAGGGGAATGAGAAGAAGAAGAAAAATAAATGCGAACGAAGGAAGTGCGAACAGAGCCTCCTTCCTCATCGGTAGTATCCTTTTAACCTCTCTATTCGGTTTTCAGCCTTTTTGAGTGCTTCTGATGGGTCAACTCTTCCTGAAATTGCTCCGTTTACGAAAAGTCTAATAATCTCGGAGATCTGTGAATAGTAGGGCTCGGCAGGTCTTTGGACCGCTTTAAGACAGGCTCTCTTTACCGCAGAGAGGTGCTTCATTGACTTTGTAAGGTCACGGTAAACATCCGTTCTTGCCGGATTCCAGCCCATCAGTGAAGCTATCCTCTTCTGGATTTTCTCTGAAATTAAAAACTTTACAAGTTTCAAGGAATCGTCTTTTCTGTCTGAAAATCGTGAAATTCCAAGATGCCACCCACCGAGACAGGATGCGCCCGTGCCTCTGCGGAACCCCGGAAGCGGAGCAACGCCCACCGTTCCCCTGACTGGAGAATCCTCCGAATTGTGAAGAGCCCATGCATAGGGCCAGTTCCTTGCAAACAGAGCCCTTCCGCTCTGAAAAAGGATCCTTACCTCCTCTTCCTTCATCTCGGTATAGGTGCTCGGCGGTGAAACGCGGTATTTGTGAATAAGGTCCCTCATAAATCTAAGAGCCTTTAGGTTCTGGGGGGAGTCAAGCTGGTCAAGGGAGCCTCCTGCGGATGCTGAAAATTCAAGGAAGGTGCACACAAGACCTTCGTACTGGGCTCCCTGCCAGAGGAATCCGTAAAAGTTTTCACCCTCTTCTTTCATGACTTTGAGGGAACATTTTAAGAGCTGGTCCCATGTCTCGGGAACGGGGCATTCGTATTTATCAAGGAGGTCTTTCCTGTAATAGAGTACCCCGCAGTCCACGAACAGGGGCAGAGCGTAAACCTTTCCATTCTTCAAACCTGCTTGAAGGGAAACGGGAAAGAAGTTAGAGGTATCAACGTCCCTGATCTCATAAAGCCAGTTTGACTCAAGAAACTGGCTAATCCACGCAACGTCCATTAAAAAAACGTCTGGATCGGGGCTCTTTGATGTTAGTGCCACCACAAGGGACTGTCTCCTGAGATCGGTGTCCGCTGGCTGTCTCAGGACTTCAACCTTTATTTGGTAGGTTTCCTCAAATTCATCTACGAGCTTTTCCCACTTCAGAACTTCTTCGGGAGTGCCTCCTACCGCTAATGTTAACCTCTCCTCCTTCGTGCAGGAACAGAGGAGCACAGCGATGAATATTATTAGCAGAAGCATTTAAAATTAATATAGCCGGGGGTATGGCGGAATTGGCAGACGCAGCGGACTTAAAATCCGCGGGTCCTCGGGACCGTCCGGGTTCGACTCCCGGTACCCCCACCACTAAGGAATGAAGGAAATCACAGAAGGTCTTGCAAAAATCAGAATCCCCGAAGAACGGGAAGTAGTTTCTGCCAGTATGCCCGTTTTTTACAACCCGAAAATGAGGGTCAACAGGGACCTTTCGGTTCTCGCTCTTCGCTATCTTTCCTCAAAGGCAAAGGGTCCTATAATGGTGGCTGATCCTATGGCGGCGAGCGGAGTGAGGAGTATAAGGTTTCTCCTTGAGACGGATTTTGAAGGTACCGTTTTTGCCAATGACATCAGTCCTCTTGCTGGGAGAATTATGGAGGAAAACTTCAAGCTAAACGGGATTGATGTGAAGAGATACAGGATACACGAAAGGGATGCGATCTCTTTTTTGAGGGAAAGGAGGGGATTCGGTTTTGACTACATTGACCTTGACCCTTACGGCACTCCCGTGCCGTATATAGAATCGTGCGCTCTGAGTTTGAAGAGAGGGGGGTTTCTTGGCATTACCGCAACGGATACGGCACCCCTTTCGGGTACATACCCCAACACCTGCAGGAGGAGATACGGTGCTCTGCCTCTCAGGAACGAGTTCAAGCATGAGGTGGGGGTGAGGATCCTCATAAAGAAGGTGGTTGAGCTCTCAGCTCAGCACGATATTGCTATGAAGCCCGTTTTTTCCTTCTCACACCTTCATTACTTTAAAGTTTTCTTTATCAAGGATAGAGGAGTGGCTAAGGTTGACGGGCTTCTTTCTCAGATCGGGTATTTATCTTACTGCTTTTCCTGTTCGTACCGCCGATGGGATGTAGATCCGCGTTCTTTGAGTCAGAAATGTTCCCAATGCGGGGGCAAACTCCCGCTGGCAGGACCCCTGTGGGTAGGTCCTCTATGGGACGGGGAGCT
>JALSHX010000283.1 GCA_026982025.1 Aquificaceae bacterium
CCTACGCATGCGGTAAGGGTGTTATTTATGAGCTTGCTAAAGCTTTAAATCTTCCGGTAGATCTCAAGGAGATCTTTGCCCTGAAAAACACCGATAAGGGTATGAGCCTCTACCAGGTAGCGGAGTTCCTCAAAAGCAAAGGTGTGAAGGCAAAAGTGGTCAAAGCAAGGCTTGACAAACTTATGAAAACGAACCAGCCAAAAATTATCCTCACCAAAGATAATCACTTCATACTTATGCTCTTTGCAAAGGGCGATAATATCTCATATGTTGACCCGGCTCTCGGGAGCTACCTCCTAACCTCCCACAAGTCCGTATTTGAGAAAAGGTACTCTGGATACGCCATAGTGCTCACTCAAGCCCGTGAGCTGAAGGAGGTTTCAGAAGAAGACTCCCGGAATATCTTTGGTGCCCACTGCTGGTGCTGTCCCGCAGGCGGTCCTCCTCCCGACGGTCCCGGAAGTGAAAACGATGGTCCCCTCGGGGGCGATGGCTGTCCATCAGGTGTAGGCTTTCCCAACATTTATGTGGACATAATTCCTATGGCTCTTTACATAAAGGACACGGACTTTAAATACAGGCACTTCGGAATTGAGTTTGCAATAAAAAGGTCATACCACTCGGACTCCCCCGTTGAGTCCATTTTCGGTAAAGGATGGTCATGGAATTACGGAATGACCATAACTAAGATAAATGACACCCGTATTGACCTCTTCATTCATCACAACTGGGTCGTTGCCTATAATCAGGACCCAAACAATCCCGAGGTATTCCATCCCGGAGGGAATTATCCAAACAGGATATACAAAAGGGGAGACAACTGGGTTCTTTACAAAAGGGAGGAAGGAACCTTCTGGGTTTTTGATTCGGTGGGGAAACTAATACGCATTGAGGATAGGAACGGCAATTATATTGAATTCAGATACAACGACGACACCGTGCCTTACAAACCGGTTGAAATAGTGGATTCAGCAGGAAGAAGAATCCTTTTCATGTATAACGATCAGGGTTATGTTAGGAGCATAGTTACCTTCAACGGTGCCGTTATCAGATTTGAATACGACGAAAAGGGAAGAATGATAACCAGCGTTGACGCCGTCGGAACAAGGGTTGATTACACCTACGATGATCGGGGGTTTATCACGGAAATTCATGTACCCACGGGCACTTATAAAGTTGAGTACAGTGGAGCTCCGTTCTGGACGAGAAAGGGAATGGTTGTATCAAGGATAATCTACCCCAACGGATCAATTAGGGAGTACTACTTTGACATGAACAGAGGTATAACAGTTATTACTCCCGACAACACAGAAACTACCTATCAGGACGATGTACTGTGGAAGGTAACCAGAATTTACAGTTCAAAGGGCTTAAGAGTCAAGAAAGGATACCATACGAGGGGCTTCGTATCCAGAATAGAATTACCAAACAACAACATTGCCAACTTTGAATACGACAACCTTGACAGACTGGTGAAAATCACCTACCCCGACGGGACCTTTGAAGAATTCACATACAACGACATGGACCTTTTAACATCTTACAGAGACAGGCGAGGAAACCTTTGGACGATGAACTATGATGGCAAAGGAAACCTCCTTTCGCTAACTTATCCTGATGGATCGCAAACGTCACTTGAATATAACAACAAAGGCTTGCCTTCTAAACTTATAGACAGGGATGGAAGAACCTACCTCTTTTCATACGACAACTATGGAAATCTTAAAGAAGCGAAGTTTCCCTCGGGTAGAACCTTTAAATACTCCTTTGACATAAGCGGAAACCTCGTTAAAGTCACAGACCCTACGGGTAGCTCGTTCACATTTGAATACGATTTGCTGGGAAGATTAAAGGCAGTGAGAGATGCCCTCGGTAACATAACACGGTATGAATACAACCATAAGAAGGTCACTTCCATCACCTACCCCGATGGAAACCGAAAGACCTACGAATACGATTCCATTGATTCTCTCATAAAGGTCTGCACGGGAGGGTTCTGTTACCGCCTTGACCGGTCTCAGGACGGACGCCTTGAAGGCGTCGTTGACTACAACGGATACTACTGGAAAATACTCAGGGACTATTCGGGCATGTACATAGCAGGGTACGAAGATCCTTTCGGATCAAGGTTTATATTTGAAAGATTTCCTGACGGCTAAATAAAAAGAAAGGTTTTCCCCGATGGTAGCGAAATTTTATACAGCTATGACATGGGAAGGTTAAAGGAAATAAATTATCCCGACGGTAATAAGCTATCTTACGATTACGATCCCGCAGGAAACCTCATTAGAGCCATTAATCAAAACACCACAATTGAACTTAGCTACGATGCAGAGGGTCGGGTAACCCAAATCAGAGATGCGGAGGGAGGCAACATCAGCGCCTCTTATGATTACTTACCGTCGGGGAGAATAAAAAAGTTAACCTATCCATCATCCTTAACCACTAAGTTCGCCTATGATAAGGACGGATTAATAAGTGAAATAGACATTAACGGGAGAGGTAAAATAACCTTCTCATACAATCAAAAAGGCTTAGTAAAAACAGCCAAACTCGGTAAAGGAACCGCGGTGGAATACTCGTACGATGCTAATGGCAATATTCTCGGTATTAAAGTCAAAGCCTCTAAAAACTTTTCAATTTCCTACAAAAGGGATAACCTCGGAAGGATAATAAACATGGTCTCGGATGGTCTTCTTCCTTCCTCACTTCCCCAAAACTTTGAAAACATGAATGCTCTTTACGACATGGCTTCCCAGATAACATCAGCCAAAACATCAGAAGGAGATGTAAAGTTTGAACACGACCAAAGAGGTAATATTTCAAGGATCATCAAAGGAGGAGAAAACCTCGCTCTTTCTTACGACTGGGAGAACAGACTATCCGAAGCAAGGCTGAACGGAGAACCCAAGGTTAAAATCCTCTACAGCCCCCTCGGCCTCAAGTGGAAAAAGCTCTCGGGCTCCCTTGAGTACTACTACTTTTACAGTCCCGATAGAAACCTCCTTTACGAACGCATCCGCACAGACGGAACCCTTTATGAAGAGCGGTTTTACATCTACCTCCCCGGCCGCTTAGATAGACCCCTCGCCATGGTCCTCAAAAAGGACGGAAAGCTCTCGGTTTACTACTACATCCACAACCACCAGGGCTCCGTTTTTGGTGGAAGGGCAAAGATGTAAGACTCACAGGCATAATATTCCAACAAGTATCAAACAACCTCAAGGAGGTGGGAAAATGAGGGTACTTACCAGTGATGAAATATTTGAACAAATTACTCAAATGGTAAAAACTTCGGAAGAAAGTTTGAAAATAGCTTCCGCATGGATAAAAGGAAAACTCTTTGATGAAATTATTGACTTGGCAAAGGAAAAGAAACTGCATGTTGAGATAATCCTTAGAGCTTCCGAGTTTCAAGATATGATCATTACGGACGAGAAAGTGTTCAAGAAAATCAAGGAATCCGGCGGAAAGATTTATCTCTGCAACAGGCTCCATGCCAAGTTCATAATTGCTGACGATAAAAAAGCCGTAGTTGGTTCGGCAAATTTCACTGAACCCGGTCTCTCGGACCTCTCCATAGGAAACATTGAGGCTGGCGTTTACTACGATAGCTTGGATTTACACGAGGAAATTAACAAACTTGTTCATTATTTTGATCAAATCAAAAAAAATTTCTCATACGAATTCGGAATAGACCTGATAGGCTTCACGCTTAATCCGGTGCATTCCCATTCCTTTGAGTTTATACTCGCGGATGAGGAATTGAATGAGCGTTCCTACGTGGAAATTAGACCGAAGAATGGAAAAGTTCTTGCGAGGATCAAAAAAATCTATTCTTACAACATGGGCTTTTTCGCAAATCCCTTCACCTCAAACGAGTCCAATGTATTAGCACCGCTGGAAGACTTTAAAAAAATATTTTCGGAGGAAAAAGACTGGGAATGGAAGAAGGCTGCCATCTACGCCTACCTTAGCGGTAGTGGTAACAGGATGAAAATAGCAAGTGCAGAGATAGTGGGTATAATGAAGGACGGAAGGCTGGAAACGGTTAAAGGACCCTTTGACGTGGGTGAACCCGTTTACAGGGTGTCTGAAGAATCAATTGAGTCGGTAATGAAGAAAAACTTCTCGGGAAAAGACATGGTTCTACCCGTCAAGGTGGGACTTCTTGAAGACTCCGCCGTTGAGGTATTCATTGACGCAGAGGAAATCGTTAGAAGGCACATGCTAATAATCGGAACCACGGGTTCGGGCAAAAGTCACTTTGCCAAAATTTTCTTAAGCAGGGTTTCTCGTGAAGAAAAAGGAGTTCAGGTTTTTGTTTTTGACCCTCACGGTGAGTACTTCGGTGATCTTTCCAATCATCTGGGTGGGAATGATCTCATGGAACACATCGTTTTTAAAGATACACTATTTCCCGTTCGTCCAGAAGAAGTAATAGATCTTATTAAAGATTCAGGGTTCGCAGCCTTAGTGAGCGGGAATGCAAAGCATGTTAGAGAAAACATTTCTAAAATCTCAAGGGAAATTAAACCCTCTCTAAAATTAACCGGATTATCTTCGCAAAAACTCCTGGATGTCATATCATCCCTTTCAACGGGAGACTACGATGTGGATATTGAAGAGGTAGCAAAATCTCTCAAAAGCTTTTTCGGGTCTGAAATCCCTTCAAACCAGCCTGAAACCGTTGAAATGATTAAATCAGGCTTAAATTCCGAAAAGAGAATAGTTATCTTTGACTTCAAGCAAGTATCTGACCCCCAGACGAGAGTAAACATTGCCGGTCTGATTATGCTGGAGCTTTTCAACAAGAACAGGGAAGAAATGAAAAAGAGAATTATAGTTCTGGAGGAAGCTCACAACTTTGCTCCGGAAAGAGGTTACGGAGATGTTTCCGCCGGCGGTGAGAACCTTGCTCTCAGAATGGCAAGGAAAATTGCCTCTGAGGGAAGGAAGTTCAACACGGGTCTGATTACGATAACTCAGAGACCTGCTCAGGTTAGCAAGTACGTGCTCTCTCAAATGAACACCCAGGCCATGTTTAAAACCATCAATGCCACCGACTTAGACACCATTGCAACGTACATTGAGTACACAGGTAAGGAGATAATAAATACCCTACCATCCCTGCCTACCGGAACCGGAGTATTATGCGGGATCGGAGTGCCTTTCCCGATTCTGGTTCAGGTTGAAAATTAGAATATTAAAATATTCCTTTGTTCACCACTACAAAAATTGGAGGTTGCCCATGAGCGTTAGACACCAGATGAGGCAGAGGGTTGAAAAACTTTTCAAGCTTATGATAGAAAACGGATCATTTCCGAAGGATGAAGAAACAACCGTGTATGTGGTTTTTACTCCAGAGGGAACTGATTTTGAAGAGGAGAGCATTGAGGTCTCTGAACAGGACCTTGACCTTGAAGACAGGGAGAGCCTGAAAAAATTTCTTGACAGAACCACAAGGGAAGCCCTTGAAGCAGAGGTAAAGGGCCTGAAGCTTTACGGTTATGTCTTTGAGTCGGAAGGAAACCTTGAGCTCATAACGGACATGAGCAAAGAGCCGGGTGATAAAATAATGAGTAGAATTGAGAGAATGAGGGAAGATCTTTAAATCCCTTCAAAAGATGAAAGCCTGTATCATCCTTGCCGCCGGTGAAGGGAAGAGGTTAGGCTTAAGGAAGCAGTTTATTGAAGTTGATGGCAAGCCCTTATTTATGTATTCCCTGGAAAAAGCTCTCAAGATCTTTGACGAGGTTTTACTAACCCTTCCCGGAGACTCCCTTACCAGAGTTCCCGTTCCGGAAGGAGTGAAAAAGGTTGAGGGCGGTAAGGAGAGGCAGGACTCGGTCCTGAACGCACTTCTGGAAACGGAGGCTGAAGTCGTTGTAATTCACGATTCCGCAAGACCCATGGTTACGGAGGAAATGTTCAAAGAGGTCTCCCAGCTCGGAGATTACGAGGGAAAAATTGTTGCAGTCCCGTCAAGAGACACGGTCAAAGAGGTGTCCGGAGATGCCGTCCTAAAAACTCTTGACAGGTCGGGTCTGTGGCTTGCCCAGACTCCGCAGGCATTTAAAAGAAAGGTGCTTATAGAGTGCCACTTCAGAGCGAGGAACGAGGGATTCTACGGTACCGACGACGCAAGCCTCCTTGAAAGATACGGGTACAGGGTCGGTGTTGTGCTGGGATCCTTCTGGAATCTTAAGGTAACCTACAAGGAGGATCTTCAGTTTCTTGAAAAAATACTATCAAAGGAGTTCTAAGGAGGAAGGACATGAGAATTTATTTTCCTGAAGCTGTGCTTTTGCTTCACGCTTTTCCACTCTGTTCCGATATGTACATGTTCCAAATGCAAGCTCTTGAAGAAATAGGAATTCCTTACATCGCTCCCGATTATCCCGGATTCAACCTAACACCCCCTCCTCAAGGTGATATGACAATTTCAAGGCTTACGGACCTCGTGGTTGACTACACACGGTCCGTGGGTATCAGAAATCTAATTGCGGTGGGCGACAGCATGGGCGGTTACATAATTTTTGATATGTTCAGAAGATACCCTGACCTCCTTAAAGGTGCGGTCTTTGTGTCCACGCGTGCTGAGGGAGAGAGCCCGGAAGGTCAGAAGGCAAGAAAGGAACTCGCGGAGCGAGTTGAGAAGGAAGGAAAGGATTTTTTAATAAAGATGATGCTGGAAAATCAAACATCTCCGGAGACAAAGAAGGATGAAAGAAAAATGACCCTCCTCAGGTCAATGATGGAGAAAGCGTCGGAGGAAGGGATAATAAAAACCCTGATGGCAATAGCAGAAAGGGAGGACAGCATGGATCTCCTAAAAGAAATCAAAGTGCCGGTTCTGGTTGTGGCAGGAGAAGATGACATGACCATAACTCCCCCAGAGGTAGTCGGTAAGATAGCAGAGGGAATTGAGGACTCAAGATTTGAGGTCCTCAAAAGCTCCGCCCATCTCCCGCCCTTTGAGAACCCCGAAGAATTTAACAAACTTCTCATAGATTTTGTAGAATATTGCAGTAATACATGAAAAAGATAATAAGAATATTCGTCTTTCTCGCACTTGCTGGAGTTCTGGCATTCACAGGTTACAATGTGTTCTTTTTAAAACCCAAGGTGCACAACCTTGATAAGCTTGAAAAACTACCGCGAAAAAAGGAGATAAGCCTCCTCGTTTCACCCAGAGCGTACGTTGACAGGGTTACGGTTAAGGCTATACAGGGCATGAAGGAGGTTATCCTCTTTGACGGCAAACTACCTGAGACAATTAACGAAATCACCTTCATAGTTGAGCCTAAAAAGATAGGTCTTTCCGACGGAAGTGCGCTGA
>JALSHX010000284.1 GCA_026982025.1 Aquificaceae bacterium
GAATTATGATGGCTTTACACTAATCTTCTTTGAATCACCGACACGAATCCTCAAAACCCTTGGTCTCTTTGAGGAGGTGTTTCCCGATTCAGACCTGTGCGTTGCGAGGGAGCTGACCAAGATTCACGAGGAATACCTGAGAGGGAAGCCCGGCGAGATTCTCAAGCACCTGAAAGCTAAAAAACGTATAAAGGGTGAGCTAATTTTACTTGCAAGGCTCAACCATCATTAGGTTGGAGCCTTAGCCGGTTTTTGCTGATTCCTTAGACTCTTCCACCTCCTCCGCCTTAACTTCTTTAATCTTTTTCTCTTCCTCTTCAATCTCTCCCGAGAGCGCCTTCTTAAAGTTCCTTATGCCTGACCCAAGAGCCTTTCCTGCCTCAGGCAGACGGGAGGCACCGAAAAGAACGAAAACTATTGCAAGGATAATCAAAAGTTCCGGCAGAGAGATGTTTCCTATAAACGGCATCTCATTCCTCCTGTCTAATTAATATAACAGCTCAGCAACATCTTATCCACTCAAGAGGAGATCTGCTAATTCCCATTTTCCTGTGCCACTTGTGGAAGTCCTCAAGGAGAAAGGGAACTGCCTCAAGTAAGAACAAACGGTACGGATTGGGTATTCCGAAGTAGTCAAGGAAAAGGAAAAACATAAAAACCTCGTCAAGGTCCCTTGCACTCCTTTTAAGCTCCTGACCGAACTTGAGCCTGTAAAACTCCTTCAGAATTTCCGAAAGCTTCAAGCCCTTTCCTCCCTCACCGCTCCTGCTCTCAACGCCCTGAAAGATTCAAGGATAATAAGTATTTCAAGAACGAGGACAATTCCGCTCACAAAACTCAGGAGCATGTCTCCCTTTTTGAAGTTGGAAACCATGTTCATTGCCATTGCGGTGGATGTAATGATGAGAACACCCACGAGCGGAATTAAAATCGGAGCGGTCGGCTTTCTTGAGGCTTTCAAGTATAAAAAGGTAACGAGCAGTGCAAGTCCTGCAAGGAGCTGATTTGCTGCACCAAAGACGGGCCACAGTAGAAGTCCGCCCTTACCCCCTTCCTTAGCAAGCACGAGAGCCATTGATGTGATAACCGCTATTCCCGATGCTGTCCACTTTCCTTTAAGAGGCTTCATTCCGTAAATGCTTCCCAGTTCGTTGAGAATGTACCTCTGAATTCTGACGCTGGTGTCCATGGTGGTCGCGGCAAAGAGAACTATAAGGGTAGCTATGAGGGTTTTTGAAATCTCCTGAGAAAAGCCGAGGCTTGAGATGAGGTTGGCTCCGCCCTCAACTACAGCAGGTACTGCGGAGCCTTTAATTGAAGCCCAGTTTGAGTAGAGGTTTGTAAACCTGTCGGAGGCAAACATGGTTAGACCTGCGGTGCATGCAATAATTACGGCTACAGCAAGACTGCTCTCTCCAAGGAATCCGAGATAACCCACAGTGCGGGCGTCTCCTTCCTTTGATAGTTGTTTTGATGTTGTTCCGGAAGAGACGAGGGCGTGAAATCCGCTGAGGGCGCCGCATGCTATGGTTATAAAAAGGAATGGAAACATGGGAGGTGCACCTTCGGGAGAAAGGTTAACTGCAGGTGCGGATACCTGAGGGTTGGCAATAACAGCTCCGAGATATATCAGAAGTAGAAGAATAATAACCTGCAGTCCGTTTAAAAAGTCCCTCGGCTGAAGGAGAAGCCAGACCGGGAGGGAAGAAGCAAAAAATGTGTAAACAAAGAGAATAACTATCCAGAGCATAATTGGTTCAATACCCAGTAAACCAGCCATACCTTTGATTTCCACCGGAAAGAGGGTTCCCAGATATATGGAGGCGTATAGAAGAAAGAGGAAAACGACGGTGGGAATGATGAAGTTTACCCTCAATCTGTAAACGCTCATACCAAAGAGCAGGGCGAGAGGAATAATAGTCCACGCCGGTATCACGCTTTGGGGGAACTTAATAAAGAGAAGGGCAATCACATAGGCAAATACAGCATTGACGAGAATAGCAAGGGCAAGAATGAGAAGAAGAAATAAGACCCGTGCCCGCTCTCCCGCATACTCTCCCAGTATTGTTCCTATTGACCTTCCCTTATGGCGGATTGAGGTAAAGAGAGCACCGAAGTCGTGAACCGCTCCAACAAACACCGCACCCAGAACCACCCACAGAAGTGCGGGAACCCATCCCCAGATAACTGCTATTGCCGGTCCAACGATGGGTCCTGCTCCCGTTATTGAGGTGAAGTGGTGTCCCAGAAGAATCCACTTATTGGTGGGAACATAATCAACTCCGTCTTCAAACTCCTTTGCGGGAGTTTTCCTCTCATCTTCAAGACCGTAAACCTTGCTTGACAGGTACTTTGAGTAGATGAAGTATCCGAAAACATACATAAAAAGGGCAAACAGGACGAGACCTATCGCATTCATTTCTAAAGGAAATTATATTACCTTCTTATGAAGGTCCTCGTTATCGGCAGCGGAATCGTAGGTCTTTCAACAGCCCTTGAGCTTGCCCTTGCGGGACACAGCGTCAGGGTCATCACGAGGAACTACGAAGAGGGATCCTCGTGGGTTGCAGGCGGAATGCTCGCACCCTTTTCTGAAATGCTTATGGGAGACCTCCTTGACTTTTCCCTCCTCAGCCTTGACCTTTATGATGACTATGTTAAGAGGCTTGAGGAGGTTTCAAGGGTAAGCCTCTTTTACGAGGGAAGCTCTGCAATTCTCAGGCTTGCACTCACCCCTGAAGAAAGGGAATCCCTTGAGGAGTACGCCCGGAAAGTAGAGGAAAAGGGCTTCAGCGTCGTAAGGCTCACAGAAGCAGAGGCGAGGGAGGCGGAACCCCATCTTGGAAAGGGTGTTGAAGGTGCTTATATCTTTGAACAGGAGGGGAATGTGGATGCGGAGCGTCTCATGGACGCCCTCCTGTTTGCAATGGAGAACCTCAAGGTAAAGATTGAGGTTGATGATATTTATAAAGTTTCTTTAAAAGACCGCGCCGTAGGCGCGGTGGTCGGGTACAAAAAAGAATATCATGCGGACTTTTATGTTCTTGCCCCCGGCGCATGGGCACGCTCTCTAATGGATGTTCCTGTTTATCCCAACAAGGGACAGATTTTGAGGGCGAAGGGTGTTGAAATAAGCAGGGTAATATTTTCCGGGAGGGCTTACATTATTCCCAAGGACGGCTACCTCCTTGTGGGTGCAACATCGGAGGATGCTGGGTTTGACACGAGGGTGACCCTTGAAGGCGCAAGGACGCTCACCTCTGGAGCTCTGGATGTTGTTCCCGCCCTCGCCGATGCGGAGCTCGTGAGCATCAGGACAGGCTTCAGACCAGCCACACCCGACGAGAAGCCTGTTTTTGACCTTGGCGATAACTACGCTCTCCTGACGGGCCACTACAGGAACGGTATTCTCTGGGCGCCCGCAACCGCAAAGATGGTTCTTGACTACCTTGAAACCTCTGAGGTCTCTCCCTACTTCAGGGTCTTCTCCCCCTCAAGATTCGCCTCAGAATGAGAACAGCCGGCGTTAAAAGAATCATGATCCACTGACCCGCCGTAGCCGAACTGCATCCGGTTGCATTTTCGCCTCCTCCACCTCCCGAGGAGGGACCGCAACCCGCGGGTGAGGGTTCACCGTCACCTCCTATGTAAGTAAAGGTGGCACTGCAGGTGGTATCCGCACTTATTCCCGTTAGTGTGCAGGAGGTGGAGGTCCCGCAGGAGGCACAGGCATCACCCCAGCCGTCAAACCTGCTGTTAACGAGCCCGGAAATCTCAAGGGTTATATTTGCACCCTTGTCAACTTTTCTTGTGCAGGTGAATCCGCAATCAATGGTGGGCGGGCTGTCATTGCTCCTCACCGTTCCTATCCCCGTCCCGCCCTTTGTCACAGACAGAACATAACCAAACTCGTACGCCCCAGCGTCAATGTCTGTTGAGCCCGATACTCCTGTACCGTCGCCATCAATTGGTCTTGGAGTACCTTCATAATCCACTCCGGGAACCGTAAAACCCGATCCAGTTGGAGGTGTGTCTCCAATGTCAATTGCTGATGATGTTTCACCGATGTCAAGGTCTGACGGAGGATTTTTAAAGGCGGGATCTGTTGTTTTATTACCAGTTTTTGTCGGTGTGGCTCCGTTCACAATAACATCATTAACAGGATCAGGTCCGTGGACATTGCTCACTATCTCTACTGTAACACCAGCACCAACGGTATTAATATAAAGATCGTCCCCTCCTCCTGAGGAGGTGTTATTCCAGAAGATGTTGTTATAAGTATATGCTTCACCCGAAGGGTCGGTTATATCAATATAAGCACCCCCGCCATTAACCGGAGTTAGGCTTCCATCACCGTTGCTATATACGGTATTGTTGATCAGACCCACCTTTCCCGCACCGATACTCCAATAAGCTCCACCCCCCAAATTTCTGGAGGTATTGTCGTATATTAAATTATTCACGAAAGCCACTGATGCGCCACCTGTTCCATAAATAGCACCTCCATTTGTGTCCGCAGAATTATTGAAGAAGGCAGAAAACTCTACTTTAACCGTTGATGAACCCTGTACCGTTGCGCTAATTCCCCCGCCGTTGCCTGTTCCTCCGGACGCCCTGTTATTTGAAAATTTGGAATTCTGGATAGTGAGGTTATTTGCATTCACATAAACAGCTCCTCCCTCCTGTGCCTGATTGTTGTCAAATATTGAGTTTCTGATTGTTACATTAGCATTTGTTTCATTAAACCAGAGTGCACCTCCCCTTACTGCCCGATTGTTTATAAACTCGCAACTTTCAATTGTGAAGGCGGTTATCTGTGAAGATGCGCTGTCGGAAGAAATTTTTAATGCTCCCCCGTTATCCGATGAAGTATTACCGCCTTTAAAGATAATGTTTCTAATAATCACATTTCCCGATGCTGTGATGTCAAGAATTTGAACACCTGCTGAGGAAGCATCAAGGACTGGCTTATTTGAAGGATCGCTTGCCTCAATAATGACTCCGTCAATACTTGAACCCGTTATGGTTGCTCCGATTGTATATGTTCCCGGCATAAGCTTTATTGTGTCCTCTCCCGGACTTGAGGAGCTTGCTGTGTTGGTTATTGCAGTTTGCAGGGTGCAGGGATCCGTCTCGGTGCACGGTGCAATCGGATCTCCTGAAGGACTTGCATAGAAAGTCGCACCGAACAGTGTTCCGCCAAGGAGCGGAAAGGCTATTAAGAACTTCATTACATAACCTCCCCAATAATAATATTCACGTATACGGTTATTTGTTTGTGAATATTACCACATGGTATATGGAAGGGGTCCCCATGAAATAAGGAGACCCCGGGCATTCCTATCTTCTTAAAAGCCTCCTTGCAAAGAGGAGAAGGGGCACAATCAACATCAGCACACTCTGAGAGGCACCTGCCACACTGCAGCTCCCTCCTCCGCATCCGCCTCCTCCACCGCCTCCTCCTGCGGGGGAAGGAGGAGCCTCAATGCCGAGAAATATGTCGTTCCCATATGTGGCCATTAAGGCAACATAAACTGTTCCGTCAGGTGATATCCACGAGTAGGAGGTTGAGCGGGTAAACACGGCTGGTGCAAGGGTTTCTATTTCCCATCCGCTGTTTTTCCTGACCGCTCTATTCAAAGTTGATAATAATCCGAAGAACACATTCACCTCGCCCGAGGGTGAGATAAACAGTGAAGGAACGGCAAGAGGAGGATAGCTTAAATCGGCAACCTTTTCCCTTACCCAGCCGGATGAGTCTTTCCTTTTGTAAATGATGGCATTATCGCTTCCGGAGCCAAAGCTAAAGTGGGGATTCCCATCAGCGTCAAAGTACACCGATGGGTTATATACCGTTCCGACCTCAACCTGTTCTGTACTCCATGAGCCTGAAGAGGGATCCCTCTCCGCAAGATAGAGGGAACCTTCCGAGTAGAAGACGAGAAATACTCTTCCGTCCCGCTCCCTCACGAAGACTTTAAGAGCAAGTAATGACTCACCGCTGCCTCCCGTAAAGACCTCCTCATACGCCCATCCTGAGGAATCCTTTTTTATGTAGAAAACCGTGTCCGTATCAGTTCCCGAGTTATCCCTGATCACCAATGTTTGGACAGTCCCCCGACCGTCAATGTAAAGACCTCCTCCCTTGTATGTGCTGATTCTCACCGTGATCCATCCCGCAACCGTTTTGGTCGCAAGGTAAAAACCATCTCCTTTGTTATAAGTAATTGAAGGAATTTGAGTGTTATCAACGAAGAGGGAGATGGGATTATAATTAGTAAGACCTTTGTCAATCAAAGTTTCTGATATTGAAGAGCCTCTTTTGATCAGGTAACTCACTTCCCCCGCTTGGTTGTAAACCACATGAACTCCGCCGGCATTATCAACAAAAAGCTCCATATATTCAATTAAGCTGTAAGGAACCCTCTTTACAACCTCCCAGTTAGGAAATTGAGTTTTTGCAAAGTGGGTCCAGTAAAAGGAGCCTGTGCGAAGTCTATATATCATGAAATCCTCCGTTCCTTTAAGAAGTCCGGGGTCATTTTCTGGTTCAAGAATTCTTCCGAAGCTCCAGGAGGTTCCATCGTAGGACCCTGCATAAATCCACCTGTCACTTGGCTTGTAATAGTAGACAACGGGATCACCGGAGGAGCCGAGAAATGCATCAAAGGCATTCACACCGCCGGTGATGATGTCTTCCGTTGTCCATACTGCTCCGCTTTTGATAGCTCTTCTGAGGACGGAATAGGTCGGGCGGTAGTAAACCTGAGGAGCGCCTGAAGAATCAACGAAAGAAGGTAGCTTTTCGGGGCACCTGGTAGGAGTGTCTATTCTAAGTCCGGTTCCACCCGACCAGTAAGCTAAATCAATGGTAGATCCATCGCAATGGGAGTAAAAGACAATAGGGTTTTCCGAAGCATCTAGCGATAGGGATGATGCTCCTATTCTTCCCGAGGTGGAGGAAAAGACCGGGACGGGATCTCCCCAGCTACCTGAAAAGGTAATAAGCTCAAGGTAAAATTCCGGAGCAATATAATCAACTACTCCATAAAGAATGACGGCAGACCCATCGCTTTTGATTTCAATATCTGTGAAATTAGCATTTTTCCCTATTGTCCTTCTTTCAATCGTCCAGTCCGAATCCGAGGAGAGTTTTCTCACATAGATGAGCTCATCGGTGGAAGGGTCGAGACTGGTAAGTATATAAGCTATGTGAATTCCGCCGGAGGAATCAATGGCTATGGATGGACTAACAAAAGCCCCACTTAGCCAACCCTGTTCGGTTTTTGGCGGTTCGTCAATGATTTCTTCAGTTGAATCTCCCGTGGA
>JALSHX010000285.1 GCA_026982025.1 Aquificaceae bacterium
TAAGACCCAGAATGAGGGATACGGCGGACGATGACGAGCACCCTTACTACATGGAGGCTCTACTTGAGGCATCGGGTGCTACAAATGTTGAGTTTGAACCCATGCACACCCAGTGTTGTGGAGGACCCCACTCTCTCTCGGACGAGCAGGTTTCGGAGAAGTTCGTGATGATGATACTCCAGACCGCCAAGAGAAACGGTGCCGACATCATAGCTACCGAGTGCCCCCTCTGCCATGCATCCCTTGAGATGTACCGACACAGGCTCATGATGAAGGGTGTTCCCGATGTTGATGTTCCCGCTGCATACTTTACTCAGCTCATGGGACTTGCCTTCGGATACAGCGCGGGAGATGTCAAGCTCAAGGACAACCTATCTGATCCCATACCTGTTCTCAGGAGGCTCGGTCTCGCATAAATGTCTCAAGAAAGAGCCATGGAAGAGGAGAAGAAGATTATCATTCTGATGACCAGCGGTCCGCGCACCCCCTGGAGGTGCGCCGCGCCTTTCTACATCGCTGCACTGATGGCATCCAACGATGCTGATGTGGAGATCTTTTTCAACATGGACGGGACAAACCTCGTGCGAAAGGGAATAGCCCAGAAGATATGTCCCTCGGAAGAGGGAAACTGCTTTTCCCAGAACGGACACAAGCCAAAAACCGTTTACGACTTTATGAGGGATGCCAAGCTCGCAGGGGTTAAGTTTTACTCCTGCAAGCAAGCTGTTGACTCCCTCGGTCTGACAGAAGAAGACCTTATACCGGAGCTTGACGGCGTGGTTCCCGCCAGTGAGTTTGCCATAAGAGCGATGGAAGCTGACAAGCTGATAGTGTTCTGAATGGGATAAAATAATTCATTAATTCCAATAAACGGGAGGTGCAAAATGGCTGAGGTTAACGGATGCCAGGTTCCCGAGGATCTCCTGTATCACGTTGATCCTGAGGCGAACGCCTTTACATGGGCAAGGGATAACGGAGACGGGACCTATACCGTCGGGCTAACCTCTGTAGCATCTGCAATGGCAGGAAGACTCGTTGCCTACACGCCCAAGAAGGTCGGGAAGGTTGTAAAGAAGGGAAAAAGCGTTGCCACAATTGAGAGCGGAAAGTGGGTAGGACCAGTTCCCGCACCCTTTGAGGGTGAGATAGTTGAAGTAAACGATTCCCTGAAGGGAAATCCGGGTCTCGCCAACGACGACCCTTACGGAGAAGGATGGATCGTCAAGCTCAAACCCACGAATCAGGATGAAGTCAATCAGCTTCTCAAGGGTTCCGAAGCGGTGGAAGCTCTCAGAAAGGTTGCAGAGGAGAAGGGAGTCAAGTGCGGTTAATAAACGGGGCTTTCAGCCCCGTCCTTCCGGAAATAAAAATAGATGAAAGTCTGGTAAAGGAGTTAAAAAAAGGTCTTGAACTTAAAATAAAAAACTTCGGGAGGGAAATATACTTCCACGGTCCGGGCTTCAAACACTATGAAGTTGAAGACTTTGCGCTTAAGGGTCCTCCCAAGTTTGTGGACATATCGGTAACGGGAAGGCAGTGCGAGCTTATGTGCGACCACTGCGCAAGTAAAATCCTTTGGCACATGATTCCGGCAACCAGCCCCGATGAGCTCCTGCGGGTCTGCAGGGAGCTGAAAAACAAAGGAGTTGAAGGAATACTTATTTCCGGCGGTTCCGACAGAAACGGTTATGTACCTCTGTGGGACTTTTTTGAAACTATGAAGGCAGTCAAAGAAGAACTTGGAATGCTGGTCACCTGCCATGTTGGTCTCGTTGATGAGGCGTATGTCAAGGGCCTCTCCGACGCAGGCGTTGATGCGGTTTTGCTTGACATAATCGGTGATAATGAGACAATATCTCAAGTTTACAAACTTCCCCACAGAAGCGTTGAGGACTACGAGCGATCCCTTTATCTCCTTAAATCTGCAGGTCTCAAGATAGTTCCCCACATCATAATAGGACTGCATTACGGAAGAATAAAGGGAGAGTACCGCGCCCTTGAAATGATAGCAAGGCACGACCCAGACACACTCGTTCTCGTTGTGGTCATGCCCTACTACGGAAAAGCTAAGTTCCAGCTTCTCCCTCCTCCAGAAACGGAGGATTCCCTGAAGGTGGTTCTTCAGGCAAGGCTGGAAATGCCCAAGGTCCCGATAATGATAGGTTGTGCAAGACCTGCAGGTGAGGAAAGGATCAAATTTGACATGTATTCTGTTCTTGCAGGTGTCAACGGTATAGCATTCCCCGCAGAAGGGGTCGTCACCTTTGCAGAAAGTCTCGGACTCAATCCCGTAATCTCTCCCTCCTGCTGTTCAACGCCTTTCCTGCTATAATAATTTCATGGAACACCTTCTAAAGACCGATCCCGAAATATTTGAGGTTATAACAAAGGAGTACAACCGCCAGTTTTACCATCTTGAGATGATAGCTTCCGAGAACTTTACATCCCTTGCGGTTATGGAAGCTGTTGGTAGCGTTCTTACAAACAAGTACGCCGAAGGACTTCCCGGGAGAAGGTATTATGGCGGATGCGAATTTGTTGATGTGGCGGAAGAGCTTGCAATAGAGAGGGCTAAAAAGTTATTCGGAGCGGAGCACGCAAATGTTCAACCTCACTCCGGTTCCCAGGCAAACATGGCCGTTTACATGGCATTCCTCAACCCCGGAGACACAATCATGGGAATGAACCTCTCCCACGGGGGACACCTCACTCACGGTTCGGCCGTTAATTTTTCGGGCAAGGTTTATAATGTTGTTCACTACGGAGTTGACCCCGAAACGGAGCAAATAGATTACGACCAAATGCACAAGCTCGCAAAGGAGCACAAACCCAGAATGATAGTGGGAGGAGCTTCCGCTTATCCGAGGGTTATTGACTGGGCAAAGATGAGAGAAATTGCGGATTCGGTGGGTGCCTACCTTATGGTGGACATGGCTCACTATGCAGGACTTATAGCCGCCGGTGAGTATCCCAATCCCGTTCCTCACTCTCACTTTGTAACATCAACGACCCACAAAACCCTGAGGGGACCGCGTAGCGGTTTTATACTGACAAAAGAGGAGTTCGCAAAGCAGATTGATAAGAGCGTTTTTCCGGGCATTCAGGGCGGACCCCTCATGCATGTAATAGCGGGCAAGGCCGTTGCCTTCAGGGAAGCTATGACAGATGATTTCAGAAACTACGCCAAGCAGGTAATCTCTAATGCCCGGGCACTTGCGGAAGAACTTGCAAGGCACGGCTTTAAAATAATAAGCGGTGGTACAGACAGCCACATCGTCCTCGTTGATCTGAGACCCATGAACCTCGTTGGAAGAGATGTTGAAAGGGCACTTGAGAGGGCAGGTATTACGGTAAACAAAAATGCTGTTCCCTTTGATCCACTACCTCCCACCAAAACAAGCGGTATAAGGATAGGCACCTCCGCACTTACCACAAGGGGAATGAAGGAATCGGAAATGGTCCTGATTGCGTCATTAATATCAAAGGTGATAAAAAGCATTGATGATGAAAGTATAATTGAAAGTGTTAGAGGTGAGGTTAGAGACCTCTGCGAGCAGTTTCCTCTATATCCGGAGCTGAGGGGGGTCATGGATGAGCTTCGTAATAGCAAGGCAGGCAATTTATAACAGTCAGGGAGAGGTTGAGGGATACGAAGTATATTTAAGAAAATCCGAGGACCTCGATCATTACCCGGAAGATGTTCCCTTCAACAAAGCAACCTTCATTGTTGCTGAGCTAATAGCTGAAATAGGAATCCAGAGGGTCGGTGACGGAAAGAGTATTTTTATGAATGTTACCCTTGATTCAATCCTCAACAAGGTCCTTGACCTTCTCACCCCACAAAAAATGGTCTTTGAAATCATCCCTTCTAAGTCAGAGCTGGGTCAGTCCATTTACCAAAATGTTCTCAAAAGGATTGACGAGCTGAAATCAAATGGCTCTACTATAGCTCTCAACGACTCCCTTTACTCCTCCAAGTATATAGACCTTATTGAGAGAGCACATATAATTGAGATGCAGGCTTCCACCTGTGAGGAAAATAAAATTCTGGGCGCAAAGAGAAACAACAAGAAGGTCCTCGTCTCAAAGATTGAAACGGAGAATCAGTACGCAAAGGTGAAGGGTGTTGCAGACTACTTTGAGGGCAACTTCCTTGAAAAACCGACTATCATAAAAGAATTTGAAATCGCACCCTTTCTCAAGACAACACTTCTCAGGATGATAGGAGCCCTGAATACAGCTCAGAGCATAAGAGACTTTGCCAACATCATCTCCAGCGATGTGGGAATGTCCGCAAAGCTTCTTCGCTTTGTCAATTCCGCATATTTTGCAAGAAGAAAGGAGATTAAGGACATCATTCAGGCTTGCTCCTATTTGGGAATGGACAACCTCAAAAAGTTCACCCTCCTCGTCGCGACTAACGATTATGTAACCGTTGAGAACCCGGAGCTGTGGAAAAGGTCTCTGGTCAGGGCAATGATATGCGAGGAGATAGCAAGAAAGCTAAAGCCGGACCTTGCAAATGAAGCTTACATTGTTGGCTTATTTTCACTCATTGACGAGATCCTGCACGTTGACAGGGTTGAATTTCTTAAGGAAGTTAATGTCGATCAGGTAATTATAGACGCTTTCACCGGTAAGAACCCAACCCTTGAGGAATTTCTCAGACTTGCAATAAGTCTGGAGAGTGCCCTTACAGAGGGGGATGAAGACAGGATAAACTCCGTTGCGGGGGGAGTTGCCCAGAAGCTCGGTATGCAAACCTTTGAAATCAAAAACAAACTTCTGGACGCCCTTACAAAGGCAGAAGAGATGCTTAAGCTCTGAGGAAACCTCTATGTGCTGGGAGCACCAACTTCCTTTTCGTAGGGCCAGGAGATAATACCGCCCACGAGGTTGTAAGCTTCAAAGCCCATGTGCCTCAAGAAGTAGGTGGCAAAGGCGCTCCTCTCACCGCTTCTGCAGTAAACTATGTATTTCTTATCCTTAGGAAGTTCGTTAAATTTGAACCTCAGGTCGTCCATGGGAATAAGCTCGGAATTAGGTATTCTGACCTGATAGTGCTCGGGCGGTGTTCTGACATCCAAAAGAACAATATTTTCTCCTTCTTTCTCAAGAAGGCTTTTTGCCTCTTCCGGTGAAACCTCAGGTACATTGAACATCTTGATCCTCCATTGAATGTTTAACAGACACAATTCTATTGTTTCGGTCAACATAAACGAGAGTGGGTTCATAGTTCTCAAGCTCCGATTCCTCGTAATCCCCATATGAGGCTATAATGATGAGGTCTCCCTTATCACCCAGACGAGCCGCAGCACCGTTGAGACGGACCTCTCCAGAAAACCTCGGAGCGGGAATTACATAGGTCGTAAACCGAGAACCGGTGTTAATGTTGTAAACATCTATTTTTTCAAAAGGCAAAAGATTTGCAGCAAGCATAAGCTCCTCATCAAGGGAAAGGCTCCCCTCGTAATGGAGCTCGGACCCCGTTACCGTCAGCCTGTGGATCTTTGACTTGAGCATCTGCCTCCTCAAAACTTCCACCTCCTGACAGAGATAATAATATAAGAAATTTCTTATAAATTTCTACTCCCAAAGTCGGGAGCTGTGAGCACCCCTGAGGGAGGAAGGAATCTTCACTCCCTTACCGAACATCTCCTTTAGCTTTAAAGCATTAAGGACCGCCTTTGCCCTGTAATGGTTGTTAAAAAAGACATAAGTTTCCTCACCGTTGAAAGCCCTGACCAGAGTTTCCCTTATCTGCTTAAGCTCCGCATCGGAGTATAAGTAATCATACCTTTCAAAGGACTTTTCCGATCCGTGCCACCTGTCCGCCCTTCTCCCATGAAGCCTGACATAGTTCAACTCACCCGTTTTCTTCCACGGACCTATAAACAAACCACGCACCTTCGGTGCGTCCGTGTTAACTACCGAAAAACCCATAAACTCCATCTCCATCAGTGCCTCAATACGCAGAAATGTCCTGCTTCTGAGCTCAGCTACCCTCCGAATTCCCGAGAAGTTTTCCGAAAGTTTTCTGAGGTAATCAAGGGATGCATGAGAAAGGTGAAAGGACTGGGGGAACTGAAAAAGAATTGCTATAAACCTTCCGCTGTCGGTGAGCGGTTTGATGGATGAAAGGAATTCCTTTACATGGGAGGAGTCGTAATTTCTCTCGTGGGTAAAAATTGAAGGAGCCTTAATTGAAAAGTTGAGCCTCCTGCTCTTTTCAAGGATACGCTCTATTTTGTCTCTTTGGGGCATCACATAGAAGCTGAAATTCAGCTCAACCACATCAAAGTATTTTTCGTAGTGATTGATTAGGTCCGACTGGCTGAGGGATTCAGGATAAAAGACCCCCCTCCAGTCCCTATATGAGTATCCACTGCACCCTATGCGGAAGTTATTCCACTCCTTCACGGAACGAATTTTGACTTAAACTCATCAAGAGCCTTCTTAATCTTGCCCTTTAAATCATCGTCAAGAGCCTTCTTTTCCCTGATCTCCTGAAGAATTTCAGGCTTTTCAGAATCAAGGAAGGAATAAAGCTCCTTTTCAAACTTTCTCACCGCTTCAACTGGTAAGTCGTCCAAGTAGCCATTTGTACCCGCAAAGATTGCTACTATCTGCTTCTCAACGGGAAGGGGATTGTAGGGTTCCTGCTTTAAGAGCTCCACGAGCCTCATTCCCCTGTTTATGGTCTGCTGTGTTGCCTTGTCAAGTTCTGAGGCGAACTGAACGAATGCCTCAAGCTCCCTGAACTGGGCAAGGTCAAGCCTGAGCGTTCCCGCAACCTGCTTCATAGCCTTGATCTGGGCGGCTCCTCCGACCCTTGAAACTGAGAGACCCACATTAATGGCAGGCCTGACGCCCTTGTTAAAGAGGTCGGGTTCAAGGTAAATCTGACCGTCAGTGATTGAGATAACATTGGTGGGAATGTAAGCCGCCACATCTCCCGCCTTTGTTTCAATGATGGGAAGTGCCGTAAGTGAGCCTCCTCCGAGGTCCTCGTGAAGCTTTGCAGCCCTTTCAAGAAGCCTTGAATGAAGGTAGAAAACATCACCCGGGAACGCTTCCCTTCCTGGAGGTCTCCTCATGAGAAGTGAGAGCTGACGATAAGCCTCAGCATGTTTTGAGAGGTCGTCGTAGATAACGAGTGCATGCTTTCCGTTATCTCTGAAGTATTCTCCGATGGTACATCCTACAAAGGGTGCAAGGTACTGGAGGGACGCTGGGTCCGTTGCGGACGCAACCACCACCGTCGTATATTCCATAGCCCCTTCCTTTTCAAGGA
>JALSHX010000286.1 GCA_026982025.1 Aquificaceae bacterium
TCTTCGCCCCTCCTTTACCTCAGCAGTCCCGGTACCTCTATAACACCGCCGTTGGACGCATACTTCATAAACAGCTCAAGAGCAATTACCTCTTTCACATAGGGAGGCGGTTTCTTGACCCAGTCCTTCTTCTCGTCCCATTTGTTTAAGTGTAGGAAGTAAGCCTTGAAACAGCTCCTTACCCTGTCCTCCATGGTCCACATCCTGTCAGAGCCGAACCTGTATGCGGGCCAGTGGTTGTATGACTTTTGCTTAACAGGGTTGGGAAGCCCCTGTAGCCTGATCCTCTGGCCTGCCAAGACGGTATGGCACATGGCACATGAAAACTCTCTTGCGCCTACCCTCATGAACCACAGCTTCTTGCCGTACTCATACATTTCCTTTTCCTGAGGATCGTCCAGCTTGACGCTTATCTCCATTCCGTTGCTGAGGGTCGCCACATAGGTTGCAAGGGGAATCCTCAGCTTCTTGGTGAACTTCTTCTTGAACTTTTTGTCCTTGGGGTCATAGCCCATGTACTTGGTCATACAGCTGAGTATCCTCAAGTCTATATCAGCCACCTTATCTATGTCCTTGTAGTAACGCGGCATCTTTGCAAATGCACCCACCAGCTTTGCTCCGTCCTGTCCGTGGCAGGATGCACAGGTCTTGCCGTTGGGACCCTTGAGGTTGTGATAGTAATCACTTCCCTCGTCGGCAAAAACGTGACCGGGGTGCATTCCCAGCTCAAGGAGTTCCTTCAGATGGGTCGGGAGCTGTTCCTTTGCAACCGCATAAGTGCCCAGAACAGCCCCTCCGGCCAGAACCGCTGTGGCAAGAAAAGCCTTCTTTCTCATAATAACCCCTCCTTTTCAGGCAACATTAACCTTGACCTTCTTCTCCCACTTTCCTCCTTTGTTGTCTTCGTACTTGATAACGAGGTTCCCCGATCCTCCCACCTTCATCATTATCGCAAAGTAGGGATTTTTGCTAATACCGGGACCTGAATGTATTGTTGTTACCTTCTGTCCGTTAAAGAGAAACTCAACCTTAGTAATGACGTGTTTGGGGATTATCTTCCCCGTCTTCTTGTCTTTTCTTAGACCCGTTTCCATGGGGTGGGTTATAACCATCTGAACCTTAAATGCTTGCCCCTTCCTTACCTTCCTCGGGACCCTAACAATAGCTCTTCCAATTGTAGCCATCTTCTACCTCCCTTTTAGATTTTTATTAACCGCATCCACCGACGGTAACTTTCACCTCTTTAACACCCATGAGGAGGGATCCATCCTTCATCTTCACAACCGCCCTGACGGGAGAGGTTTTTGCGAGCTTAATTCTCGTTGCAAAGAATACCTCCCCGTTGGTGGGTGAGAAGTCCACCGTTGTAACCCAAGGGTTGAAGTTGTTGTCGGCGAATATTGTAACGCTCTGGACCTGATCCACGGGTATGTTCGCCTTGACCTGCACGGGAACGTTTGCTCCGGACTCTGCGATGGTCGGTGCTTTGACGTTGATAAGGTTGCTGGTTTTAACCTGTGAGAGGGTAACGCCCAGATGCTCCTTCATTGAATCGTCAATGGAAATTTTCTTCCTCGCATGGGTTACCCTCACAGCACCCGGCGCCGCAAGGAGCGTAACTGCCCCCACTCCTGCGACCTTAAATAGGTCCCTTCTTGTGATCATGGCTAACACCTCCTTACAAAGGTTTTGGACTTTTTACAAGCTTTAATTAGCAAATTCAAAAAATCATCCTTCTCTCTGCTTCCGAAGACCTCAAAAATTACCTTGTCGGATTCGGGGTTATAAAAAACGAAGTAGGGTGTTCCGATAGGATTAAACTTCCTGTCCACTTCATAGCTTACTTCATCTACGGAAAGGCTGATAAAGACATAGTTTTCTCTAATGAGTTTGTCCACTTGAGGATCCCCGAGAACGAATTCCTCCATCTGCCAGCAGTAAGGACAGTGATCGCTGTAAAAGTAAATAATGACATCCTTTCCCGAATTTTTTGCAGCTGAAACTCCCTCTTTAAAGTTCGTAAACCAGTATGCTTCTTCGCTAACAGCAATTCCTGAAAATACAATAATCAGGGCTGTTATGTATCTTAACATTGCAGTTAAATAATTTAGATTAAAGGCTTTGATGGTTTTCTTAATTATTCCTTATGTATTGATAATCCAATCTAATTTAAACTTTTTTGCATATAAGAACATATTAATATACTTATTTGTTTAATTTTCATGGAAAAGCTGACCAGTTCATTAGCCCGGTAGTTTCGTCAAAACCAAACATTATGTTCATATTTTGAACTGCCTGATGGGATGCTCCCTTTCCCAGATTGTCAATTGCGGATATGATCACAGCAAGGGAATTTCTCTTATCGTAATGGGTATAGATGTAGCAGAAGTTAGTACCCGTTAGCCAGCGGGGCATTGGCGGTTCGTTTGTAAGAATAACAAAGGGTTCCTTTGCATACACCTCATCGTAAATGTCGTGGATGTTTTTTTCAGGTGTACGCACATAAATGGTTGAAAGCATGCCCCTTGAAGCGGGAACTACCACGGGTGTGAACCTCACAGGTATTTTTCTCCCCAGCAGGTTCTCAATCACGCTCTCAATTTCAGGTGTGTGCCTGTGCCTCTCAACGGAGTAAGCGAAGAAGTTTTCTTCCATTTCGGGATAGTGAAACTGCTGACGCAGTTTTCTTCCTGCTCCTGATACGCCCGAAAGGGCGTGGATTATGATCTCATCAATTTCTACTTTTGCTTTCAGCAGTGGAAACAGTCCAAGAAGCGAGGCTGTGGGATAGCAACCGGGATTTGCAACGAGACGCGCTCTTTTAATCTCTTCCCTGAATAACTCCGGCAGTCCGTACACCGATTCCCTGAGGATTTGAGGGTAAGAGTGCTTGAAACCGTAATAAGTGGTGTAAAGCTCAGGATCCTTCAGGCGGTAGGAACCCGAGAGATCAATGACCCTCTTACCCTGCTCTATGAGCTGAGGTGCGAGGTCGTGGGAGCCTTCATGTGGAAGACAGAGGAATGCAAGGTCAAAGTCCTTCTGTGGTTCTTCCGTGAGCCTCAAGCAGTTAATTTTTGTCCCCCTCAGGGTCGGAATGGCGTCGCTTACATCCTGACCAGCGTAAGTCTTTGATGTGGCGGATGTTATCTCTACCTTAGGGTGGCCGGACAGAATTCTCAGGAGTTCAATGCCTGTGTATCCCGTGGCACCGAAGACGCATACCCTTAACGTTTGCTCCACCTGTACTTCGCCCTTGCACCCATCTGAGCGTACTTCTTGCGTTCCTTCTCTCTTGCGTCCCTTGTTATTAGACCCGCTTTCTTGAGCTGGCTCCTGAGGTCGGGATTGTGCCTTATAAGGGCTTTTGCCACGCCGTACATAATCGCTTCCGCCTGACCCGAAATGCCTCCTCCCTCAACGGTGGCGTAAATTCCGAACTTCCCTTCGGTTCCGGTTATTTTAAAAGGCAGCATTATCTTCTGAAAAAGGGTTTCCCTCTGGACATAATCCCTGAGATTGTATTCCTTGCCTGTTTTTTTGGCTTTTACTATGAAGGTCTGGGGGTTTTCTGAAAGGATCCACACACGGGCAACCGACTCTTTACGCTTTCCCGTTCCGTAGTGGGAGTTTTCGGGAGAGATTTTGAAGTTTTTCAGCTTTGTCATGCTTTAACCTCCAGTGGCTGTGGTTTCTGGGCGGTGTGGGGATGATTAGATCCTCTGTAAACCTTCAATTTTTTAAGCATTCTGTGCCCGAGCCTGTTTTTCGGGAGCATCCTTTTAACAGCGAGCCTTATCACTTCTTCCGGCTTGTTCTCAAGCATCCACTTTAGACTCCTTTCTTTGAGTCCTCCCGGGTAATTGGAGTGTCTGTAGTAGATCTTCTGATCAAGCTTCTTTCCCGTTACCCTGACCTTTTCCGCATTTATAACCACGATGTAATCCCCGCAGTCCACATCCGGCTGGTAAAATGGCTTATGTTTTCCCCTGAGGATTTTCGCTATTTCACTGGCGAGTCTTCCCAAAACCTTTCCCTCTGCGTCTATTAAGTGCCACTCTCTCGGAACTTCCGAAGGCTTAATCCTGTAAGTTTTCATAGCCGAATTATTTTATTACTTTTTCCCGAGGTAATCAACAGGGTTTAGGACCGAGCCATCCTTTGCCCTGATCTCAAAGTGGAGTGCGCACCTCCCGGAACCCGGTTTGAGACCAACTTTCCCTATTACTTCACCCTTTTGAACTCTCTCTCCCCTGTCAACGAGATTCTGCATGTGGTAGGCATAAATGGTTAAAAAACCCTTGTGTTCAACTATCACCATGTTTCCGTATGTGGCAAGGTCATCTCCGCTGTAAATTACGCGACCTTCAGCCACCGCCCTAACCTTCTCACCGCAATCCGCAAATATATCAATTCCCCTCACACCTTTCTCGTACTTTCCCTCCACCGGGAGGAATGCAAGTCTTATCCTCGGCTTGTCAATGTACCTTTTTTCAAAAGCCTTTTTGGGAACGGGAACCTTTATAAGCTGTCCCCTTCTGACTATGTTGTTTTTGAGTCCGTTTATTCTCTTTATTTCTCTCCAGCTTACACCGAATTTCTTCGCGATCTTGATGAGGCTGTCTCCCCTTCTGACCCTGTATTTGATGTAAACGACTCCTTTTTTCCTGTATGAACGCCGGTATTTCTTTGATACCCTCTTATTTACCGGAATCTTTAATCTCTGACCCACCCTGATGACATTGCTCCTGAGTCCGTTTACCCTCTTTATCTTTTTCCAGCTCACACCGAATCGCTTGGCGATCTTTTCAAGAGAGTCCCCCCTCTTAACTCTGTAAACAATAAAACCGCCTCTGGCGGTGGATTTTGCTACCCTCTTTTTCTTATATGGGATACATATCTTCTGACCTGGTCTGAGAAACTTTCTTTTTTTAAGTTTTGGATTTACCCTCAGAATATCCTTTATGTACATGTTGTACCTGTCGGCGATTTTCCACAGGCTGTCCCCCTTTCTGACTTTGTGGTAGAGCCTGCACTTTCCAGCCTCCGCGGTTCCTACGAGAAGGCTAATAGCGAATATCAAAACCGTGAAGAGGCTCATCCTCTTCCTCCCTTACCATCTCAATCTTATCAACCCTTGAAAGCCTCGGACCCCTCCAGAGGTCCTTTACGAAGTGGGAAATGACCTCCTCGTCCCCTTCCACGAGAACCTCCACCCTTCCGTCGGGAAGGTTTCTGACCCATCCCCTCAGTCCGTAGCTCTCTGCTACCCGCTGGGTGAATGCGCGAAATCCAACTCCCTGAACCAGCCCAGACAGGAATATTCTGAAGCGCATTTAACTTATAATATTAGCAGAAATGCTTGACAGCAAGCTCCTTGATATACTTGCATGTCCGGTGTGCAAGGGAGATCTGAAATATGATCGCGATAGGGACATTTTGATCTGTGAAAAGTGCATGGTTTACTACGAAGTTAGGGACGGTATTCCCGTACTTCTTCCCGATTCGGGGAAGCCCATTGAAGGAGAAAGTTGAGGAGCTCATCCTCATTATCCGTTGAAAATAGCGAATCAAGTTTCAAGTCAACCACCTTTTTAAAGTGAACGAAGTCAACATCAAGGGCGTATATTTTCTTTGCTTCATTAACCATTTTCAGGTCGGCGGTGTTGTCGCCCACATACAGGGATGACCGGGAACCGAGTTTTTCCATGCAGAGTTTAAGTGGGTAGGGATGGGGTTTTCTGAAGACGGGGTCCTTAATGTGGTCCTCATCCACCGTGCAGTCAAAAAATTGGCTCAGTTCAAACCTTTGAAAAATAAATAATAAGTCCCTTCTTGGTCTTCCCGTTACTATTCCCAAGGGAGTGCCGGAGTCCCGCAGTTGTCTGAAGAAATCCCGATCGAGGAGGAGCTTTTCCCTGTACTTAAGCTGATCGTACTTCTTAGTAAAAACTTCAACGAGCTCCTCATAGTCCGCCTCCCCCCCGAGTTCCCTGATGACCGTGAGGGTGACATCCCAGTCGTTGTTGATAGCCCTTGAATACTTTATTTCTTTAATCAGGTCCAGAGGAATGGATCTTCCGAGATAATGTTCCGCGGTTTCCTTAATTGCAAGGTGATAGCTCTCCCTGACATCAACTATCACACCGTCAACATCAAAAATTATTGACTTCATACCTTTTCGGTGATGATCTCGGAAGTTTTGGAGAGAACAAACTTAACAAAATTGCTGGCGAGGAAAGTTATGTTTGAGTTTTTTGGATATATGATGTTGAACCTTCGCTTTACATTAAATCCCCTGATCTTGAGGGGTACCACACCCCCGCTATCAATTTCACCGAGTATCAATCCCTTGGACAGAAATGAGGCACCGTATCCGCTCTTTACTATATTCATTATGGTTCTGCTGGAGTTCGCTTCAATTTTTATGTTGAGCCTTTCAAAGACCACACCCAGCTTTTCAAGGGCTTCCTTTACGATTTTGCGGGTTCCCGAGTTCATCTCTCTCATCACAAGGTCAATTCTGTAAAGGTCCTCCGGCTCAACGCACTCACACCTTGTTAGCGGGCTTTCGGGGTAAGTGAAGAAGATAATTTCGTCCTCAAGCCAAGGGATGCTTACGAACTTTGAACTTGATTCCCTCTCAATAATTCCGAGATTTATAACTCCCGAAAGCAGACCCTCCTCAACATCGTGGGAATTCCCCGTAAATACCTTCACCGTTGCGCTTGGAAACTCCTTGTGGAATTCGGCAATAATGTTTGGAATTATGTATTCACTCAGGGTAGCACTGACGCCCAGAAACAGGGTGTCCTTGAGGTCCTTTTTTATTTTGGCGATTTCCTCCATCAGCCCTTCGTAGCTTCCGAGAAGAAGTTTTGCTATTTCGTATATTCTCTTGCCCTCCTCCGTAAGAGCCATTTTGCCTCCTGCCCTCTGAAACAGCTTCGCTCCTATGGTTTTCTCAAGAGCCTTTATCTGCTGGGTGACCGCCGGCTGGGTGATGTATAGAATTTCGGAAGCCTTTGAAAAACTACCGAGATCGGCTACTGTGACGAAGGTTTTGAGTTTTGATATGTCAATCATCGTAAAGTTTAATTATAGTATAACGATTTCTTATTGCAACTATAATTCTCATAAATAATTCATGGAATTCCCAGAAATTTGTGGACCTGCGGAATAACCCTTACACCGAATCCTTTTGACACAAGGCTCTTCTGGATTTTGAGAGCCTTTTTGAGCATTTCGTTTCTGTTGCTCTCGGGCTGGAGAACTACCTTTCCCTCGGC